>NZ_JADNJJ010000201.1:0-14164 GCF_015554865.1 Collinsella sp. D33t1_170424_A12
GATCTGGCCCTGGATCATCGCCTACGACCTGTGGAACTTCGCCTACACCTATAACTGCATCTCCGACCACTCCGCCTACTGCGGCCTGGCGCTGCTGCTCTCCTGCACCATCCCCACGTTCTTCATCAAGCGCGGCGCATGGCTGCAGCATCGCGCGCAGACGCTCGGCTTGTGGATCATGTTCATCATGACCGTCCCGCAGTTCGCCGACCGCATCGCGCCCATCCCCACGACGCACAACCCCACCGCGTTCTTCATCGTGAGCGCCATCGCGCTGGCCTTCAACATCGGCGTGGCCGTCTACCAGCTCATGCGCATCCGCCGCGCCAAGCTCAACCCCATGCGCGACGAGCTCTACGCCGATACCAAGCCCTATCAGCAGGTCGTCGCCGAGAACCGCTAGGAACCCCCAACGCGCGCGACACGATACGTGTACTTCTGTCGACAAAACCGTCCGCCGCGCATCATGAAACTCACAGGATCCGTATAATATGGGCACCCCGTTTTACATGGGGTGCCCATATTTCTTTTCGCCCGAAGGTCTTTCCATGATCTCATCAGAACACATCAAGCCGCGGCGAGTCGACGGCCATGCCAGCCGCCTCTCCGTCGAAAGCAAGCGCCTGACAGGCCAGGCAGGGCAGATCACCCAGGCGGCACGCAGCCTCTACGAAGCCAAGGGGGTTGCCAAGACCACCGTTAAAGACATAGCCGCCGAAGCGGGCGTGACGCGCGAGCTCATCTACTACTACTTCCACGGCAAGAAGGAAATCACCCAGGCCGTCGTCGACGACTACATCGAGGACCTGGTCGAAAGCGCCATGGTATGGAACGAGGGGCGCGAGTTCGGCAAAACCGAGCAGTCGCTCCGCGGTTGCGTCCAGACGTTTCGCCGAACGCTCTACGATGCAGCCGGCAACAGCCGCCCCATGATCCGCGTCGTCGAGGAGCTGGGCATACGCGACGCCTTCGACGTGCGCGCCGTACGCGAAACCGTCAACGCGCTCAACGCCTGCGTTGCCAGCGAGTACGCCCAATTCCATCGCGTTGAGATCGACCTGGTGTACGAGATGTTCTGCGTCGTGATCTTCGGCATGGTCGGGCTGCTCAAGCTCAACCCCTCCATCAGCGACGACGAGCTCATGAAGGTCGTGGAGCAGACGCTGCACCTCGATATGGAGGATGCCGAGCATCCGCACGGAGGTGCGCGCTAGCCATGCATGCCGTCTTCGATCTGCACTGCGACACCGCCGACCGCCTGGCGTGGCAGACGCTACCCCGCGCGTACAAGGAGGCAACGGGCCTGGCGTTTTACGGCCCGGGCGACGAGCTCGATCCGCACGGTTGTCGCTCGCTCGCATCAAACCGTTGCCACATCTCGCTCGACGCGATCGGCGACACGCCATGGGCGCAGTGCTTCGCCTGCTTCATCCCCGACGAGCTCTCCCCCGAGCAGGCGCTCGGGTTCTATCAGCACATCCAGGCCGATATCGACCGGCAGCTCGACGAATGCGCGGGACGGGTTCGCCCGGCCGCCGATGGGCGCGACATCCCGGGCATCCTGGCCGATGGTTGCCTAGCGCTCGTGCGCACCATCGAAAACGCCCGCTTTTTCGCGCTCGACCCGCACCTGGTGGACGAGGCGCGAGGGCGCGGGGTGCTGATGGCCTCGCTGAGCTGGAACGCCGCCGGGCCGCTGGCGAGCGGCCACGACACCGATGAGGGTCTCACGCAGGCCGGACGAGCCGCGCTGGCGCGCATGGCACGGGTTGGCATGGCAATCGACGTCTCGCATCTGAACGACCGCTGCTTCGCAGACGTCGCGGCCAGCACGGATGCGCCGCTCGTGGCCAGCCACTCCAACAGCCGCGCGGTATGCGGGCATCCGCGCAACCTCACCGATGCGCAGTTCGACCTGATCCGCGAGCGGGGCGGCCTCGTGGGCCTCAACTTCTGCCGCGACTTCCTGCGCGCGGACGGCGCGCCCGACTTCGACGACATCTCGCGCCATATCGACCGTTGGCTCGAGCGCGACGGCGAGGACGTCGTGGCCCTGGGCAGCGACTTCGATGGTTGCGATACCCCCGCTTGCATCGCCACGGCCGCGGACATGCCCACGTTCCAAAAGCTCCTCGATGCCCGATTCGGCGAGCCGATCACCGCCAAGCTCTGCGGCGACAACGCGCTTCGCTTCTTCTCGAACCTATAAGCCGGCGCCGCGTTTCGCCCGCGCGCAGGGCCCACGGAGCAACTTGCTGCGCAATCTTGCCGACTTTTCACAGGCTTGTTGGAAAACGCCGAGTAGGGCCACCTGTTTAGATGGCAAAATCCCAGGTAATTTAATTGATATCTGAATTGTATACAATTCGATTCTAGAAATAGATGCGTAAAGTCGGCAAGATTGCACACGACGCGTCCCACCCTGCGAAACAACAGCCCTGTGGCCGATTCCGCAGTAGGAGCACCCGCTGCCAGCTCCCTATCATTCCCGTTACAGATCATCATGAAAAGCCTCCCATCTCCGAGACTTCGACTTTTACGTCCAGGAAATGGGAGGCAGTTCACCCATCAAGAGCAGCTTCTGTTTACCCTAGGTATTTCGCATGGAAGAGATGCGCCTATCGAATACCTACAATGAGACAGCTACGCGATCGGCTCGATGCGCTCGATACCGCCCATGTAGGGGCGCAGGACCTCGGGCACCGTGATGGAGCCGTCGGCGTTCTGGTAGTTCTCCATGATGGCGGCCATGGTGCGGCCGGTGGGCAGGCCGGAGCCGTTGAGCGTGTGCACGAAACGCGCGCCCTTGAAGTTCTCGGGGTCGCGGTACTTGATGTTCGCGCGACGAGCCTGGAAGTCACCGCAGTTGGAGCAGGAGGAGATCTCCTTGTAAGCGTTGTAGCTCGGCAGCCAGACCTCGATGTCGTAGGTCTGACGGGCGGAGAAGCCCAGGTCGCCGGTGCACAGCGAGATCACGCGGTAGGGCAGGCCGAGCTGCTGGAGGATGAACTCGGCTTCGGCCACCATGCTCTCGAGCTCGGCATCGGACTCCTCGGGGCGGGCGAACTTGACCATCTCGACCTTGGTGAACTGGTGCTGGCGGATGATACCGCGCGTGTCGCGACCGGCAGAGCCCGCCTCCTCGCGGAAGCACGGGGTGCCCGCGGTATAGCGCAGCGGCAGCTGAGAGGCATCGAGCGTCTCGCCGGCGTGCAGGTTGGTGAGGGCGACCTCGGCGGTGGGGATCAGGAACTGGTCCTCGCCGGTATGGTAGGCGTCGTCCTCGAACTTCGGCAGCTGACCGGTGCCGTACATGATCTCGCGGTTGACGATGACCGGCGGGATGAACTCGGTGAAGCCGCGGGAGATGTGCGTGTTGAGGAAGAAGTTCTGCAGCGCGCGGTCGAGCGTTGCGCCGGCGCCGGACAGCACCGTGAAGCGCGCGCCGGACAGCTTGGCGCCGCGATCGAAGTCCAGGATGCCGGTCTCGACGCCCAGGTCCCAGTGAGCCTTGGGCTCGAAGCCCTCGGCGGCGAAGTCGCGGGGCTCGCCCACGCGACGGCGCTCGGGATTCTCGTCCTCGTTCTTGCCCACGGGCGTGGCCTCGCCGGGGATGTTGGGGATGCGAGCCATGAAGTCGGCCTGCTCCGCCTCGAGCTCGGCGCGACGGCCGGAGAGGCCCTCGATCTTCTCGTTAACCAAGCGCACGGCCTCCTTGGCGGCGTCGGCCTCCTCGCGCTTGCCCTCCTTCATCAGCATGCCGATCTTCTTGGACTCGGCGTTGCGCTGGGCCTGCAGCTCCTCAACCTCGGTGATGACGGCACGGCGCTCGCCATCGAGCTCGAAGAACTTCTCGCGATCCCAAGAGCCCTGGCGATTCGCCATAGCCTCATCGAGGGCATCGGGGTTCTCGCGGACAAATTTGATATCGAGCATGGTTCCTCCGGTTCACGCGCTGCTCATGTGCAATTCCAAGTGGCGCCGAAACGCCGCTCTCGCCAGTATATACTTGTGAGAGTTTTTCCTTACTTGAGAAGGCGAGAAGGCATCATATGGACGCTATTTTTTCCTTTTTGTTCGGCACGCGCGAGGGTTTCGCCGCGCTCTTCCTCATCGGCATCGCGCTCTTCGGCATCATCGCCTTTGTGATGGAGAAGCGCACGCACAAGCTCTATGTGGACCGTGGACCCAAGCAGGACGGCGACGACAGCTTCTGGGACTAGCCCGAAGGCCCGACATGCCTCGAGCCGGCAGCAGGCCGATCAGCCGAACGCCCCGTCGGCTGTCGGAACACCAAGCCCGCGCATCCGGCTGCACGCCACAGCCCGCTCCAGGCTCACCGCACGCTCCCATGCCTTACGCGAAGCGCCCCTTCTCGCTGCAACCGCAGGCGAGAAGGGGCGCTTTTCCGTATCAAGCGAACGAACGGGACGATTCCTAGCCCTCGATCGCGTCGATGGCGCGGATGAACGCCGAACGCATGCCCGCGGCCTCGAGCTCTGCCACGCCGCGGATGGTGGTGCCGCCGGGCGAGCAGACGGCATCTTTCATAGCGCCGGGGTGCGCACCGGTTGCGAGCTGCAGCTTCGCTGTGCCGGCCACCATCTGGCTCACCATCGTGTACGCCGTGGCGCGCGGGATGCCGTGCTTGACGGCGGCATCGGCCAGGGCCTCGATCACCATGGCGATGAAGGCCGGGGAGCAGCCGCCCACGGTACCCGCGACGGAGAGCAGGCGGCTCTCGACTTCGACCACCGAACCCAGCAGCCCGAGGAGCCCGCGAACGAGAACGGCGCCGTCCTCGTCGAGCGTGGTGGTGCGTTCGCACGCTATAACGCCCTCGTTGATGGAAACCGGCGTGTTGGGGATCGTGGACAGCGTGCCGACGCCCGGAAGCAGCGCGCTGTAGCGCCCACAGTTCCAGCCCGCGGCGACCGAGAGGACGGCGCGGTCGGCCAGAACGTCCGCCAACGGAGAGAGGACCTCCTCGATAAGATACGGCTTGATGGCGACCACGACGACGTCGACCGTCTCGACCAGCTCGCGCGCCGTCTCGAGTGCGCGCATGCCGCGCGCCTCGCAGCGAGCCTGCAACGCGTCGAAGCGGCTGGCGCACGCATACAGGTTGCCCGCGGGCACGCGGCCCGATGCGATCCAGCCGTCCGCCATCGCGGACGCCATGTTGCCGAAACCGATGAAGCCGATCTTGGCCGTTTCCACTGAGAGCATGCTGCCTCCCGTTTCCTACGAGTGAGTTGTACGAGCCACCAGTATAGGCGGATGAACGGACGCGCGGGTCCGGCGGCGCAATGCGAGGTCGCCATCGCAGCCCGCGGACCCGACCGCGGACGAGTGCGCCTCGACAAGTCGTCGCGGCCCCGCGCGCGTCCTCTGCCGCGCCCCCTAGCCCAGCTCGGGATAGAGCGGGTGGGCCGCCAGAAGCTCGTCGACGCGGGCGCGGGCGCGGGCCACCTCGGCGGCATCGCCTCGCGCGAACACGACGCGCGCGATAAGACCGCCCATCTCGCGGAACTCGTCGGCTGTGAAGCCGCGCGTGGTGCCTGCGGCCGAGCCCACGCGGATACCGCTGGTCACGAACGGAGAACGCGGCTCGCCGGGTATCGAGTTCTTGTTGACCGTGAGGCCCGCCTCGTCGAGGAAGCGCTCGGCGTCCCTACCGGTGACGTCGGCTGGCGTAAGATCGACCAGGCACAGGTGGTTGTCGGTGCCGCCCGACACGAGGCGCAGACCGCCGGCGACCAGGCCCTCGCCCAGCGCCGCGGCGTTTTCCACCACGCGGTCGATATACTCGGCAAACGCCGGCTGCAGGGCCTCGCCGAACGCCACGGCCTTGCCCGCGATGACGTGCATGAGCGGGCCGCTCTGGGCGCCCGGGAACACGGCCTTGTCGATCTTGCGCGCGAGGCCCTCGTCGTTGGTGAGAATGAACCCGCCGCGCGGACCGCGCAGGGTCTTGTGGCTCGTGGAGGTGACGACATCGGCGTACGGCACCGGCGAGGGATGCGCGCCCGCGGCGACGAGGCCGGCGATGTGCGCCATGTCGACCATGAAGCGCGCCCCCACCTCGTGCGCGACGGCGGCCATGCGCTCGAAGTCGATGGTGCGCGGATAGGCCGACGCGCCGCCCACGATGAGCTTGGGCCGGTGCTCGCGCGCCAGGCGCTCGAGCTCGTCGTAGTCGATGGTCTCGGTGGCGAGGTCGAGGCCGTAGGGCACGAAGTTATACAGCTTGCCGGAGAAATTGACCGGGCTGCCGTGCGTGAGGTGGCCGCCCTGGTCCAGGCTCATACCCAAGATGGTGTCGCCGGGCTCGACGAGCGCAGCGTAGGCGGCGAGGTTGGCGTTGGCGCCGCAGTGGGGCTGGACGTTGGCGAATCTGCAGCCAAAGAGCTCGCAGGCGCGGTCGCGCGCGAGGTCCTCCACAACGTCGACGCGCTCGCAGCCTCCGTAGTAACGGTGGCGCGGATAGCCTTCGGCGTATTTGTTGGTAAGGACGCTGCCCACGGCCTCGATGACGGCGGGGCTGGTGAAGTTCTCGGACGCGATGAGCTCGATGGTTCGCCGTTGGCGGACGAGCTCATCGGCAACGGCCGTTGCGACGGCGGGATCGGCGACGCTCAAAGGGGATGCGATCATGCGGTGCTCCTTTTCATAGCGGTGCGGTCGAGGGTCACATATGCCCATACGCTACCCAAGCGCGGTCGTTTACATGCACGGGCTTCGCCCGATCACGCCCTTTTTACGAGGAAAGGGGTACGGCGGGAAGCGCCGGGCGGCCGACGGCCCCAGGGGGCACGGTTAGCGAAGCGGGAACGCGGCCGCTGGATGACGCGCCGCAGGAGCCGGACGGCGAGCGCGCCGCAGAGGGGTGGCCGAACGGGGAGCCTGCCGTGGAGAGAGGCGCCCATGCAGCGGGGACGCCGTGGAACAGGGTTGGGCGGGGCGGAGGGACGGGCTCCAAAACCCCGCGCGCGAGACCGCATGCGCCCGCCGACGCGCGGACTCGCAGGCGGTGCGGCACGCTATACTGGCGCCAGGCACATGTGCGACCCGGGAGGCACCATGTTCACGCGCGACTCCAACACCGACCCGTTCAACGCGGGCGAGCCCACGCTCCCCTGGCAAGACCCCGGCTCCGAGGCCTACGACAGCGCAGACGAACCTCATGAGGAATCACGCCGCGATGCCGGAGAAGCGAAGGGGCCCTGGGACGCCGACGAATCCGGGACCACCTCCCGGGGAAAATCGGGCAGCGCGCGGACGAAGGGACGAGCACGCAAGCGCTCGACGGCGGCGCAGGAGCGCGAGACCTCCCGCCGCGACCGCGTGCAGCAGGCACGCGGCACATCCGCCGGCAGGACCGCGGGCCGCATCTTCAAAGTGTTTTTGGGCATCTGGCTGCTCTCCCTCCTCTTGTCCATCGGCGGCAGAATCGTGAGCTGTACATCAGTCCTCTTCACGTCCAGAGCGCCCGAGGATCCCTACGACGTCCCCGCATACGACATACCCGCCTTCGAAGAAGACGAGAACTCCCCCGAAGCCCAGAGCCTCGAGCTCGCCAACGCCCGCTTGGAGCACCTCGTGCTCCCGGGCTCCCCCGAGCACGACGCGGAGGCGGGCCGCATCGCGGCGGCCTTCGCCCAGCGCGTCGAGACGGACTTCGGCTGCACACCCGACGAGCTGGGAATCGACCCCTCAATCGTCGCCGAATGGGTCATAAGCTCGCTCGTCTACGAGGAGAGCTCCACGAACGCGTTCCCAGAGGCCGAAGATCCGCATGCCTCCGTCTACTTCGATATCGAGTCATGCTCGATGATGACCATGTACTTCGAGTTCCAAAGCAATCTATACGATTACCTGCGCGATCAGGAGCTCTACCTTCTCGACATCAAGCAGGGCAAGGAGCTCGTCGATACCCAGAAAACCGATATCGCCGGCATCCTGCAGGCAGCGATGGTCGAGACGGGGTCGCGCGAGTCGACGATGTGCGTGAGGCTCACCCTCCAGGACGGCGCCTGGACCATCGACGAGGCGGATTTCGAACGGTATTGCGACTACGCCTTCGGCATGCCCGCCTAGCGCCACCCCAAAGAGGCGCCTTCAGGCAGCACACCGGCAAGCAACCCCAGCACCCCACCCCCTGGAGCAACCGTGAAACGACTAACCATCCAGTCCCTGCTCATCTTCATGCTCATGCTCATAGCCTTCAAGGCCGGAAGCATCATATATGAATCGTTCTTCAGCTCCACCTCCGCTGAGCCCCCAAGCGACGAATACGCGCCCACCGATCCGCTCCACAGCGAGGATGCCGAGATATGCCGCACCCTCGTCGAGGACCGGCTTTCCGACATCACGACGCCTGACTCCCCGCAGCACAGCGACGCCGTCCAACGCATCACGAGCTGGATGGAAAAGAGCGTCCTTGACGACTTTTCCCGAACGCCCGAAGAACTCGGCATCGATGTGCAGCCGATCGCAGAGCTCGCAATCGGAGCCTTTTCCTTTGACATCTCGAACGCATCTGCCTTCCCTGATTCCGACAATCCGTATGCAACGGTCCACATCGACGCCCAGGCGCTCGGCATCTACGAGATGTACTTCGATTTCGAGAATGAGGCCAAGCGCTACCTACGTGATATCGGCCTATCGGTCTACACCAACGACGGGGCGCTGAGCAATGAGCAAAAAGCGCAGCTGCGCTCGTTCTACGATAAGGCATTCTCTTCCAAAAAGACGGACATGGCGTTCGTCACCATAAAGCTCGCGAAGGAGGACGGCAGCTGGGTCCTCGACGAGAACGAGTTCAGCGATGGCTTTCACCAGCTCTTCCTCCTGCCGGGTTAGACTACTGGAAAAGCAGCTCGTCCCTATAGCGGGTCACCAGCTATAGGGTTCCGACACGCAGAAATACGATCGGGGGATGGTCATGGGCATACCGACGAAGTTCGACGTTTCTTTTGGCAGGTCGCTGCGGCGCGGCACCGGTAAGATTGGGTGCCTCATCGATGTCGCGTTCGGCGTCATGGGCTTCGCTTGGAGTTGGTCGTTTTGTTTGGATCAACGCGTCGACGATTGGGGCAACGCGATCCCGCCGTTCATCGAGACGGACGGTCTGCTCGCGGCGATCGGCCTATCGCTCTTCGGAGGCGTCGCGATGTTCCTGCTCGCGTTTCTTTGGCACTCCGGCGTTATCTACCTGCGTCATATGTGGAAAAGCACCGCTGGCCGCGCCGCGATCTTCATCTTCAGCCTGCCCATGGTCTTTGTCCTGCTGAGCGGCAACATCCTCGCGTTCCTGGTGCTTGCGGTGAGCTACCCGATGCTCGCCAAATGGCTGATGCCGCTTGTGGGATTGCTTACCGGCTGGCTGTTCGGCAAGGGAGACCCCTCGGATGCCGCCGCCGAGTCCCTGGATAAGGATGCTGGCGAGGAGTAGGGCACACCCTAGGCATCCTCGCCGGCGCCATAGCGGTTATTCCACCGTGCGCCGAGGACGAAAAGGCCAATCCGGGTTATAGGACTCAAAGCGTGTTTCGATACCGAGCACATTTTTATCCCTACAACCCCCGTTGTGCGTATGCCTTTTGCCATCCAATTGATTATGCGTATACAGTTGGACCGCCATGGAGGCGTTAAACGACACAAACGCATACGCATAAAGAGAGGACCATACGCATGCGCGAGAAACTACGCTCCGCGGGTCGTATAGGGCAACAAAGGGGAGGCACTATAGGATTTCAATAGCAAAAAGGCTCCCGAAGGAGCCTTTTACATTTGATGGTGCGGGCGAAAGGACTTGAACCTTCACGGGGTTGCCCCCATATGGACCTGAACCATACGCGTCTGCCAATTCCGCCACGCCCGCGTGCTGTCTTATAGTATCGAATAACTCTGCGCGATACAAGCGAGAATTTCCAACTTTTTTTGAAAAAGTTCCGCGAGGGAGCAGTGACAAAGAAAAGCCCAGGCCAGAGGCCCGGGCTTACACCAGATCGATTTCGGCAGCGATCTTACTGGGCCATGACGTCCAGGATCTGCTTCTCGGCATCGGCCTTGCCCATGCCGGTGAGGAAGGGCACGCCGCTCACATAGGCGCAGGTGATGCCTTCGGGAGCCACGGTGGTGGCGACCAGCAGGTCGGCATCGGCGCAGTTGGCAGCAGCCTCGGCGATGGCGCACTGGACGATGGTGTAGGCACCCTCGTAGCCGTTCGCGTCGAGCAGGGCCTCAACCTTCTTCGCAACGGCAGTGGAGGTGGCGACGCCGGAACCGCAAGCAAGAACGATCTTCTTCATGGATGAAGTCTCCTTTCATGGCACTATAGCGCCCCTAAGTGTACCGCCTTCATGCACAAACGCCAACGAAAGCACAACAAAACATGCAATTGCAACGTATCATGAGGCGCCGGTCGGGCTTGCATCGGGAAAGGCGACCGGCGCGAGGATCGACACGGGGCCGTGCCGAAGCAAACGAAGCACCAAGCCTTTACGTCCGAAAAGCGCACGGAAGCCGGATTTCCCGCGGATTCCCGACGTAAAGCAAATCGCCAAGGACGCTCGCGTCGGAAAAACGCGCCGAAACCCGTGGGACGCGTCAAAACGTGACGCCTGGTGTGCGGAGCGCGGTTTTCTGACGCCAAGGGGGCCGAATTCTGCTAGCTGGCGAGAGAAAAGCGCGGGCAGCGATTGTCCTCGTCAGAAAAAATGCACGCCAGCCGCATCCTCGCGAATATCTGACGCAAGGGCCCTGCTGCCGAATCATTGCGTCAGGAAATGTCGCTGACAAGGAATTCGACGCGGAAAGGTGACGGCAAGGAGCGACGGGGGGCTCGACGCGGAAAGGCGACGGCGAGGAGCGACGGGGGGCTCGACGCGGAACGGTGGCGGCGAGGAGCGACGGGGGGCTCGACGCGGAACGGTGGCGGCAAGGAGGCCGACAGCCTCCCCTTTCGCTCGGCTCCGCGCCCTCCCGGGGTCGTGTCCGCCGCAAGGCGCCCGTAAACGAAAAGGCCCTCCGTTGCCGGAGGGCCTTAATTCCATGGTAGGGGCGGTGGGACTCGAACCCACAATCCTTTCGGCCGAAGATTTTAAGTCTCCTGCGTATGCCAATTCCGCCACGCCCCCGTGATGAGAGAGTCTACCACGCCGCGCACGCTGTTAGCGCGATATCGCCGGACTCCATCCGATTGTAGGAGATACACCCTCGACCGTCTCGAACACGGTAGCGGCCATACCGGCCATAAGGCTGTTCTCGCTCACCGTAAGATCGCGGTAGCCGCCCGCGCGCATGAGCTCGCGCACCACCAGCGCGCCTCCGAGGATCACCGGAGCGCGCTTGGGCTGGATACCCGGGAGCCGCGCGATATCCTCGGCGCCCAGCGCGCGCAAGCGCTCGACCGCGCGTTCGACTTCGTCGAGGGCGAGCACCGACAGGTGCACCTGCGACGAGTCGTACACCGCCATGCGGCGCGCCATCGCCACCAGCGTGGTCACGGTTCCGCCCACGGCGACCAAACGGTCGGGCCGCACGGGCAGCGAGGCCCAATAGCCGTCGAACTCCCCGCGCGCCCAGCGCGCGGCCTCCTCTACGCGTGCCTCGTCCACGGGCCCTGCCAGCGCGAAGCGCTCGGTTATACGCCGGCATCCCACATCCAACGATCGCAGCGCCTCCACGGCAAGCGCCTCGCCTTCGACATAGCTGCCAACGACGATTTCCGTCGACCCGCCGCCCGAATCGGCAACCGCGATGCGCTCGCCCTCGAAATCGCGCGCCACGCCCAGGAAGGTAAGACGGCCCTCGACCTCGCCGGGAATGACCTGGGGCGAAAACCCCAGCCCCCTCAAGCCATCGAGCAGTACCGCACCGTTGCTCGCATCGCGCGCGGCACTTGTGAGCGTGAGCACGGTGGCGCACGGATCAAACTCGTTGATGAGCTGGGCGAACTCGGCGCAAGCGGCAAGAACGCGCGAGATCGCCTCGTCCAGCAGGCGTCCCGTCGCATCCACGCCCTCGCCCAGATCGGTGATATGCGTGCGTTTGCTCGATGACGCGATGCGCCCGTCCTCGAGCGTCGCCAGCAGCAAGCGCGACGAGACCGTTCCGATATCGATCGTCGCCACGCGCATGGTACGTCCCCGCATCATAGCCACGCCCCCTACTCGCTGGGCGCCGAGGGCACCTGACCCACCGGCCCCGTATAACCGAGCAACGAATCGAGCACCTCGTAGTACCAAGGCGCCTCGTTGAGCGCTTTGTCGAGGACCTCGCGCTGGGCGCGCTCGACATCGCTCGCGCTCCCGGGAATCCCGGAATCCTCGCCGTCGTCGGGAAGGCCCTCGATGATGATGGGCTGCTCGCCCGGCTTGGCCATCCCCTGCTCGCGCGCCGCGCTCTCGATGCCCTCTTTGGACAGCAGCTTGTCGACCTGGCCCTGCAGGTCGTCGGTATAGCGCTGCCCGATAGCCTGCTGCTCCTGCAGGATCGCGTTCGTGCGATGCGCGGCATAGAGGTCGGCCACCGGCCCGTACAGGCTCACGAGGATAACCGCCGCCACGGCCGCGTAGAAGACGAAGCGAAACCGCCCGGCGACGATGTCGTAGACCAGCTGGACGAACGCGTTATCGCCCGCGTATTTCATCAGGTTGTTGCGCTGCGCCTCGCTTCGGCGCCGGCTCGCGGCGCGAGCGGCCACGCGCTCGGCCATCGGCGTGGCGGCCGGCCGGCCGGACCGGGACGCCCCGCGCGACCGACCCGCCCCCGCGCGATCCGGCGTCCGCCGAGCGCCCGCCGCGCCTCGCGGCGCACGGTCCGCCGCCCCCGCGCGATCCGGCGTCCGCCGCGCGCCCGACGCGCCTCGCGGCGCACGGTCGGCCGCTTCCGCGCGGTCGGCCCCGGCAGCGCGCGCATAATCGCCCTCGCGATGCGAGCGACCGCCATCATATGCATCGCGAGCGTACGGGACGCCCGTCACCGGGCGACGCGCCGATGTGAGCTGCACCGTACGCGGACCACGGGGGACGGCGGTGGAGCCGGCGCCCGAACGGGGCATGCGGCCGTCCGCCTCCCGATCATCGGGACGCGAGGCGCGCCCTGCATCGCGCGCGCTTTGGTAGACGGAAAAACCGCCCCTGTTGTTGGTGGAAGTTCTCATGATGGCGCCTTGTTCGGTTGAGGTGTTTGTGCGCAAGTATGGTCTCCCTGTTATACCATGCGCCCGCCCGGGAAGTGTGCAGGCTTCGCGGTCGTTGCGCCGACCCGAGAGCCGGCCCGCCCGCACCGCGCCGGGTGCGCGGACCCAATGCGCGGCGATCGCGCCCGCGAAGCGCCAAAACACGGCGGCGTAGGCGATGGCGGGCCCGGTCCTTCGGCGCCCGCCCCTTCGAAACGCTAGTCGTACAGCGCCATCTCAAGCAGCGTGAACAGCGTCTTGCAGGACGGATCGCCCATCTTGATGGAGGCGAACATACCCTTCCAGATGAAATTCGCCAGCTGCTCGGTCTCGAATTCCTCGCGCGCGCGGGCACGGATCGCCGTGTCGCCCTCGATATGGCGCGCGATACCCTCGCAGATGCCGCGGAAGCACTCCTCCTCGGCCTCGCGCGAACGCTTCAGCGAGCGCGCGTCGAGGTTCGCCGCCTCGCGCAGCCAGCTCGCCTGAAAACGGTCGAGCGACTCCGTAAGGCCCTGGGCGAGGCAGCGGCAGTACACCATCAGCGTGCCCTCGGAGCCCTCGGAACTCTCCTCGGCCTGCGTGAGCACGCCGGCCTCCTCGATAGCCGCGTGCCAGAAGCGGGCCACGACCTCCGTCACCAACGACGCCTTATCGGGGAAATAGTTGTAGATCGTGCCGATGGCGACGCCGCACTCGTTCGCGATCGTGCGGATACCCAACGACGCCATCCCCTCCCGCTGCGCGCGCTCGTACGCGACCGAAAGAATGGCCTCCCGTGTTATCGCGGGCTTGCTTCCCATATGTTCCTCCCTCGGGCCCCAAATGAACTCGGTTCATCATAACCTTACCCAAGGTGAACAACGCTGTGAAGAATTCATGCCAATACCAAACGATACAACCCCGCCGTTGCATCGGTGATATTCCGTCACTATGATGAACCGCGTTCAGATGAACCTTGTTCACAGTTAGGAT
>NZ_JADNJJ010000202.1:0-13298 GCF_015554865.1 Collinsella sp. D33t1_170424_A12
GCGGAGATCCTGTCGCCGGCCTGGACGATATACTTCTTGGAGAGGCACGCTTCGCCGTTCAACGTCACGGCGCCGGCTTCGATGAGCTTCGCGCAGGCGCTCCTCGAGGGCATGCCATCACGAGCACCCAGATACGCATCGATACGAACGCACGCGTCTTCAGCCTGAACGAGATAATGAACGTCCTGCGCCATCACAGCCCGCCTCCCCTATTGTCATCCTTCGACCCGCCGGCAGCCTTTGCGCCGGCGTCGTCGCCTTCGAGCGCATTTGCCGGACTGAGGAACATGAATCCGAGAAACGCTATAACGACACCGCAGGTAATACCGATATCGGCCACGTTGAAGACGGGAAAGTCAATAAACTCGGTTGCCAGAAAATCCACCACGTAACCAAAGCATATGCGGTCGATCGCATTGCCAATACCGCCGCCGACGACCATGCCGAGGCCGATGGCCTCGATGCGGCTCACAAGCGGCGCGCGGCGAAGGTAGACCACCGCCGCGACCGTGACGAACAGCGCGACGAGCACGAAGAGCCAGCCGCTCCCCTCGCCCAGGCTGAACGCAGCGCCGCGATTCTCAACATAATACAAGCGCACGATGCCGGGGATGAGCGGAGCCTCGAACGAGCCGCCCGAAAAAGGCCGGGGAGACAGATGTGCCTGCACCAGCAGCTTGGTCACGCGATCGAGCACAACGAAGAGCAGGGCCGCCAGCCCCGCCGCTAGAAGGCGCCAACGTCGGCTCGGCGCATACCCGTCACTCTTCGATCTCACGTCGTTCCTCTCCAACAGCTAGACGAATGGACCACCGCGGCGAACGCGAGACGCCCGTGCACCCCGCAACGCAGGCGCGCTCGAAACGCGGCCCCGCCGTCAACGGCAACAGAGCCGCGCGCCGCACAAAGCGGCGCGCGGAACAAATCTACAGCAGGGCGGAAGCACAGCGGTCGCAGATATGCGCATGCTCGCCATGGACGCCCGTGCTCTCGCGGAAGTTCCAGCAGCGGTCGCAGGCCTCGCCATGCGCGGCCTCGATCTGGGCGGTGAACTCCTCGCCCTCTGCCAGTTCCACCTCGGAAACGATGTAGAACTCGGCGAGGTCGACCGCCTTGTCGCCCGTGAGCAGGGCGAAGGCCTCCGCCGGAGCGGTCGCTTTCACGCGAACCTGCTGGCTCTTGGTGAAGGTGCCCTCGGCACGCGCGGCCTCGATGGCCTTGGTGACGACGCTGCGGAGCTCGAGCGACGCCTCCAGGACGCCGGAGAACTCGTTGGCCTGCTCGAGCGTGATGGGGCTCTTGTACCAGTCGAGCAGCGCCGCGTAGTCCTGGTTGTCGCGGCAACCGGCGGGAGCGAACTCCATGGCCTCGTCGACCGTGTAGGACAGGATCGGCTGCAGATCGCGCATGAGCATGGAGAGCAGCTCGGCCACGACGGTCTGCGCGCTGCGCATCTCGTGGCTGCCGGGCTTCTCGCAGTACAGGCGGTCCTTCAGCGCATCGAGGTAGACGTTGGAGAGCTCGGTGACGACGAAGTCGTACAGCGTGCGGTACGCGCGGTTGAACTCGAAGCCCTCGTACGCGGCGTCGACCTCGGCCTGCACCTGGGTGAGGCGGGCGAGCATGAGCTTGTCGAGCGGCATGAGCTCGTCGAAGGCCACGCCGTCGGTCGTGGGCTCGAACTGCCCCTCGAGCACGGACAGCAGGAAGCGCAGGGTGTTGCGGAAACGGCGGTACGCATCGGACGTGCGGGCGAGGATCTCGGTATCGCACGCGACGTCGGTGGAGGTGTCCACGGAGGCAACCCACAGGCGGATGATGTCGGCGCCCATCTCATCGCAGATCTTGTTGGGGTCGATCACGTTGCCGAGCGACTTGGACATCTTGCGGCCCTGGCCGTCCAGGGTGAAGCCCTGGGAGATGACGGCCTTGTACGGAGCGATGCCGTTGGTGCCCACGGAGGTGAGCAGCGAAGACTGGAACCAGCCGCGATGCTGGTCGGAACCCTCGAGGTAGACGTCCGCCGGGTACTTGAGCTCGGGGCGGTACTCGCACACGGCCTTCCAGGACACGCCGGAGTCCCACCACACATCGAGGATGTCTCGGTCGGCCTTGAGGTGATGGCCGCCGCACTTGGGGCACACGCAGGCGTCACCGAGGTAGGACTCGGGGGCGTCGGTGAACCAGGCATCGGAGCCCTTCTCGTGGAACAGCGCGATGACCGCATCGAGCGTGTCGTCGTTCATGATCTTCTCGCCACAGTCGGCGCAGGTGAAGGACGGAATCGGCACGCCCCAGTTGCGCTGACGGGAGATGCACCAATCGGGGCGCTGCTCCACCATGGCGCCGATGCGGTTGACGGCGTGCTCCGGATACCAGGACACGTGGTTGCGCACCTGGTCGAGCGCCTGCTCGCGCAGGCCGGTCTTGTCCATGGAGACGAACCACTGGTCGGTGGCGCGGAAGAGCACCGGGTTCTTGCAGCGCCAGCAGTGCGGATAGCTGTGGGTGATCTTAACCTCGGCTACGAGCATGCCGCGGTCGCGCAGGAACTGGATGATGTGCGGGTTGGCCTCGTCGGTGTCCATGCCGGAGAACGGGCCGCCGGCGCCGAACTCGTCGCCGTTGTAGAAGCGGCCGTCGTCGTCGACGGGCATGCAGACGTCCATGCCCTCCTTCATGCAGACGTAGTAGTCGTCCACGCCGTGGCCGGGCGAGTTATGGACAATGCCGGTACCGTCCTCGGTGCCCACGTAGTCGGCCAGCAGGGCGACGCCCTCGACGCCCTCGAAGACGGGCTGCTTGTAATGCAAGTGGTCGAGGACCTCGGCGGGCACCTCATACGCGCGCCCGTCGACCATCACGGGCGTGACGTCCCAGCCGGCGATGCCGCAGACCTTCTCGGCGAGGTCCTTGAGCATGATCTCGGCACGGCCGTCGTGCTCGATGGCGGTATAGATCGCCTCGGGCTTGAGGGAGACCGCCTGGTCGGACGGGATGGTCCAGGGCGTGGTGGTCCAGATCACGAAGTCGACCGGGCCGTCGAAGGACTCCAGGCCGGCGGGCTTGCTCGTGAGCTCGAAGCGGACGTAGATGGACGGGCTCGTCTCGTCGGCGTACTCGATCTCGGCCTCGGCGAGCGCGGTGTGGCAGTGCTTGCACCAATGGACCGGCTTGTGGCCGCGGTACACCATGCCGCGGTCGAACATGGCCTTGAAGGCCTCGATGTCGGCGGCGTCGTGCTGGTGGTAGAGCGTGAGGTACGGGTTGTCCCAATCGCCCAGCACGCCCAGACGCTTGAAGCCCTCGCGCTGCAGGTCGATGTTCTCGACGGCGAACTTGTTGCAGAGCTCGCGAATCTCGGCCGTGGAGGCCTGGTTGAACTTCTCGGTGCCCATCTGGGTCTCGACCTTGTGCTCAATAGGCTGGCCGTGACAGTCCCAGCCGGGCACGTACGGGGTCTCGTAGCCCTGCATGGCCTTGTAGCGGTTGATCATGTCCTTGGCGATCTTGTTCATCGCGTGACCGAGGTGGATGGGGCCGTTGGCGTAGGGAGGACCGTCGTGCAGGACGAACTTCTCGTGGCCCTCGTTCTTCTTGAGCATGAGCTCGTACACGTGGTTCTGCTGCCAGCGCTTGAGACGCTCGGGCTCGCGCTGCGCCAGGGCGGCGCGCATCGGGAACTTGGTCTTAGGCAAGTTCATAGTTTGCTTGTACTCGTTGGCCACGAATACCCCCTTCAGATCTTGAGCGCGATGAAAAAAGCGCCCGTCCTAGCTCAAGCTGGGACGAAGCGCTCTTGGAACACGCGGGGCTGCCCCGCACAGCGTTTCGCTATACCACCCAGCTCAAAGGCCCGCGCATCCACACGTGCCCGTACTCGGCTGGTCTGTAACGACGACCATCCCGGCGACGCCTACTGGGCGCGCACGCGCCGTTGGGGCCGCGGCTCCGGGGTGATATTCGAAAAGGTCGCACGCATCCGGCTCTCAGCTGCCCGGACTCTCTGTGCCGCGCGGATCCCATCTACTCGTCCCCATCGACGCCTGTGATTGTGAATGATACCACGTATGCCACGGGATGCGGCACCCCAGCGGATCTCCCCAAATCGCGTGCACGCGAAAAACGCGCACGAGACCGCAGGCCAAAGGGAACTGGACGGCGGCCGCGCGCTAGAGGTCTGCAACATCGAACAGCTGGACGCCCGCCTTCGACAGGGCGTCTGCGAACAAGCCCCTTCCGGGTACCAGAACGCCCTGGAACGTGCCGTCGTACACCTGATGGACCCCGCAACTCGGGCTGCGCGACTGCAGCACGGCCCCGGCAAGATCCCCTGCGTCGATCGCCGCGCGCAGACGACCCATCTCATGCGCAACGCCCCGCCGGTACGCGGCGTCGACCGAGACGCCCTGGTTGTTTACAACGTGTCCGTCGACGATCTCGGCAGGTGGACGGGGCGTGGGCAGCCCGCCCGCAACCTCGGGGCATACGGGGACCACCTCGATTTCGGGATGACGCGCAAGCTGCTCCAACAGACGATCGCATCGATTGCTGCCCCCGCTATATTTGCAGTTCTCACCAAGCAGGCAGGCGCTCACCGCCACCTTCATGTGTGCCTCCGATCGACTGTGGCAACCTCATTGCAACCGCCGGGCGCGCGATGCGCGCAGCGGACCGATCCTCCCCGCTGACGATGTTACTCGCGCAAACGCAGGTAGATCTGCCGATGGCCCGAGTCGTCCTCCGGCTCGTCGAACTCGTAGACCCCCAGCGACTTGAGGAACGGACGAAGCTTCTTAAATCCATAGTTGCGAACATCGAAATCGGATAGGCGCTTACCGAGCTGGTCTCCCAGCTTTCCCAGGCTCACCCAGCCGTCGTCATCGGAAAACTTATCGATGATCGCGTTGATGGTCTCGCGGATCATGCGCATATGACGGCGGCGATCGGCTTTGCTCATCTCGCCAAACGCGACGTCGCCATCCTGCTCATCGAGCTCGTCATCCACATCCAAATCGACATCGGAATCGAGTTCGAAGCTGTTCGCTCCGACCAGCTCGTCGTCCTCCGCATCGCGGACGCCGGCGTCGGCGTGCCCGGCGCCACGGTCCCCCGGCCTGCGACGGGGCTTCGGCGCGTCGCCCTCGACCGGATCTGCGAGCGCGGCATCGGAGCTGTCGTCAGCGGCGTCGGCATGCGCCGCGCTCGCCGGTGCGGCATCCTCGAGATCCGCAGACAACGCCTGCTCAGACCTGCCACGATTCGCGCGCTTGCCACCGCGGCGGCCACGACGGCGCCGGCGCGGCGCCTCCTCGGCATCATCCTCGTCCTCCGACAGCTCCTCTTCCGCCTTGCGGGCCGCATAGAGCAGATCGAGATACTTGAACTGGTTGCACGCCGAGATGAACGGACGCGGCGTCTTCTGCTCGCCCATGCCGATGACGACCATGCCGCTTTCGCGCAAACGAGCCACCAAACGGGTGAAATCCGAATCGGAGCTCACGATGGCAAAGCCGTCCACCGTACCGGAATACAGAATATCCATCGCATCGATGATCATGGCCGAATCGGTGGCATTCTTGCCGAAGGTATAGCTGTACTGCTGCATGGGGATGATCGAATGATCGAGCAGGCAGCTCTTCCAGCTGGCCAGTCGCGGGCTCGTCCAGTCACCATAGATGCGCTTGTACGTAGCCACACCGGAATTCGCGACCTCTTCCAAGATCACCTTGATGTACTTCTCGGAAATGTTATCGGCATCGATCAGGATCGCAAAGCGAAGATCGGGTTCGTTGTTCATGGGGAATACCCTCCTCATTACGTATCATCCGACTCATCTTACCCCAGAAGCGCGGACCGATATCCAATACGAGCCGTCGCATCGGACGGGGGCTCGCATGCGCGCGGCGCAACGCGACCGAAGGCGTGGATGCAAACACCCCGTTCGGACGCAGCTCGGCAGGATACGAAAAGAGCCCGCACCCCGTTGCCGACGCACGAGACACGCGTGCGAACGGCAAGGGATGCGGGCCGGGGATCCGGGGCGGGAGACGTTACTCCGCAGGCTTGCTCGGGGGCATGAGCGGATTCTCACGTGTGAGCAGGCTCATGAACTCATCGCCGGTAATGGTCTCCTTCTTGTAGAGGTAATGAGCGAGCTCGTGCAGCTTGAACTTGTTCTCCTTCAGAATCTGCATGGCGCGCTCGTGCGCCTCGGTGATAAGTTTGAGCACCGCGTCGTCGACGCGCTCGGCCGTACCGGGGGCGCAGGTGAGCGAGGTGTCCTGATTCAGGTAGGCATTCTGGACGGTGCCCAGCGCCATCATGCCGAACTCCTCGGACATACCGAAGCGCGTGATCATATTGCGAGCGAGCTTGGTAGCCTGCTCGATATCGTTGGCGGCGCCGGTGGTCATCTCACCGAAGATGAGCTCCTCCGCAGCGCGTCCGCCGCAGTAGACGGCAAGCTTATCGAGCACTTCCCGCTTGGTCGTGAGGAACTTCTCGTCGGCATCGACCTGCATGGTATATCCCAGCGCGCCAGAGGTGCGAGGAACGATGGTAATCTTGGTAACGGGCGCAGACTCCGTCTGGCTTGCCGCCACGATCGCATGGCCGATCTCGTGATAGGAGACGACCTGCTTCTCGTGGTCGGACAAAACGGTGGACTTGCGCTGCTGGCCCGCGATGACGACTTCGACCGATTCCTCGAAATCCTCCTGCGTCGCGCGCTTGCGACCAAGTCGGACAGCGCGCAGCGCGCCCTCGTTGATGATGTTCGCAAGATCCGCGCCGGAAGCGCCAGGGGTAGAGCGTGCGATAGCGGACAAGTCGATGGGCGGCTCGGTCTTCACGTCCTTGGAATGAAGCTCCAGGATGGCCTTACGGCCGGCCAGATCGGGAAGCTCCACAGGGACGCGCCGATCGAAGCGGCCAGGGCGCAGCAGGGCCGGATCGAGGCTATCGGGGCGGTTCGTAGCAGCGAGCACGACGATGCCCTTCTGGTTGTCGAAGCCATCCATCTCGGTAAGGAGCTGGTTCAAGGTCTGCTCGCGCTCGTCATTACCCGAGAATCCGCCGCCGTCGCGCTTCTTGCCGATGGTATCGATCTCGTCGATGAAGACGATGCAGGGAGCCTTCTCCTTTGCCTGCTTGAACAGGTCGCGAACCTTGGCAGCGCCGCGGCCGACGAACATCTCGACGAACTCCGAACCGGAGATGCTGAAGAACGGCACGCCGGCCTCGCCGGCAACCGCCTTGGCAAGGAGCGTCTTGCCCGTACCCGGAGGGCCCACGAGCAGGGCGCCACGCGGAAGCTTGGCACCGATGTCCTCATAGCGCTTCGGGTTCTCGAGAAAGTCGACGACCTCCTTGAGCGACTCCTTGGCCTCTTCCTGTCCGGCAACATCCTTGAAGGTGACGCCGACGTCCTTGGAAGCAACGATGCGGGCGCCGGACTTGCCCAGGCCGCCCCCCATGCCGCCGAAACCGCCGCCGCCGAAGTTCATGGAGGGGTTATCGTCGCCCATAGCCTTCTTCATGCGGCGGTTGAGCCACCAGCCGGCAAGGAAGAACAAGCCGATGGGCAGCACCACGGTAAGCAGGATATAGGTCATGTATCCCGAGTTCTGGCTGGGGATATCGACCGTCGTATCGGCACCCGACTCTCGGATGAGCTGCCAGATACCGCTGTCCGTGGTGGGAACCGTGGTGCTGTACGCCTTGTCTTTCTCGCCCTTGAGCATATAGAGGGCCTGCGACGACGCATCCTGCGTGTAGTCGACCTGACTCACCTGCTTGTCCTCAAGCTTCTCAACGAACGTCGAGTAGCTGGCAGGCTCGACTTGTACCTGGTTTTTCATGCTGGGGAAGAGCAGCTGACTCATAACCAGGTACACGACGAATGCAATGAGCACGTAGAGGATCATGTTCCTTCTACGCTTATGATCATCCATTTCCATATACCAAACTCCATCCCAAAGGTTTCACAATGGTGTAATAGTACCCACAGACGTATTTCGTAGACTTCCAGATACTTAAGGAGCCCCTAAGATGACGCGACTCGACGAAGGCAAGGTCCAGATCTACACCGGCGACGGCAAGGGCAAGACAACGGCGGCGCTCGGTCTCGCCTTCCGGGCGAGCGGCTACGGGCTCAACGTCCTCATGCTGCAGTTCGCCAAGAAGCTCCACTGTGCCGAACACGATGCCGCCGACCGCTTCGGCTTGAAAATCGTACAGGCCACGCGCGATACGCCCGAGGCATGCGCGAGGCAGATCATCGAGCTCGCCCATCGGGCGCTCGGGGCGCCCGCCAGCACGGAAAGCGATGGCGCGGCACCCCACGCAGCCGAGCCGGTCGATGTTTTGATCCTCGATGAGCTGGGAGAAGCGATGCGGCGCGGCTTCGTGACCCGGCAAGATGTCGAGGAGCTCGTGAACGAGAAGCCCGCGACCACCGAGCTTGTCCTCACCGGACGCGGACTCCTTCCGATCGCCGACCTCGCCGACCTCGTCACCGAGATGCGCTGCGAGAAGCATTACTTCGACGAGGGACTGCTCGCGCGCAAGGGCATCGAATACTGACGACACGACGGTTAGCACCCGCAAGCCGGCTCCGCAATCAGGCCTCCCCTACAGCTGGACCTCCATGCGAGTGGCCTTCTCCTCGGCATGCGTCAGCCAATGGCCCCAATGATGATAGGCAACGAACAGCCCGGCCGTCAGGATCCAGGTGACCGGATATACCAGCAGCATGGTCTCGACCGTATGATGCAGCGGAACGACGACGAGCAGCCAGATGACGCGGAACACGCAGGTGCCCAGGATGGTGAGGAGCATGGGGCGGAAGCTCTCGCCCGACCCGCGGATCGCCCCCGACGTATTGTCAACGATGGAATAGAAAAAATAGAACGGCGCGATGAAATGAACCATCTTGGCCGTATAGCCCGTAACCGCGGGGTCGTCGATGAAGATGGCTGCAAGCGGTTCCACGAACAGCACGAGGAAGAGCGACAGCGAGCCGACGAGGAAGACGGTGATGAGCAGCGAGGTATGGTACCCCTTGCGCATGCGCTCGTAGTTCCGCGCACCGAAATTCTGAGCGGAGAACGTGGTGATGGATACACCCAGGGCCTCGGTGACCATCCACACGATGGCATCGAGTCGGCCGGACAGACCCCAACCCGTAACCGCATCGACGCCGAAGGTGTTCACCGTCGACTGCATGATGATGTTCGACACCGAATAGACGCTGGCCTGAATGGCGAGCGGCAAGCCGCACGACAGCATCGAGCGGCAGATACGCGGATCGATACCGATGCGGCGCAGATCGAGGCGCCACGCGCCCTGAGCGCGCATGAGGCGCCGCAGCACGCAGCAGCAGTTGATAAAGATCGTAGTTGCCGTAGCGATACCGCAGCCGAGGGCCTCGAGCCCCAACCCGGCCACGAGTATCAGGTCCAAGATCACGTTGATAACGCAGCCGCTCGCGATGATGAGCGCGGGCGCCCGCGTGTCGCCCACCGCGCGCAGCAGCGCCGTGCCCATATTCAGCAGCAAGGCGAACACCATCGCACCGAAATAGCAGCGCGAATAGGCAACCGCCTCCCACATGAGCTCCCGCGGCGTCTCCATGATCGAGAGAATCTGCGGCATGAATATGACGCCGCCGATGGAGACGACCAAACCGAGGCCCAGCGCGATGGCGATAGCGGTATGAACGGAACGCGAGAGGCGCTCGTCATCATGCGATCCGAAAAACTGGCCGGTGATAACGGCGCAGCCGGCACCCAAGCCGACTGAAAAGCCAACCGCGAGTTCGGAGAGGCTCATCGTCGCCTGAATGCCGCCGAGAGCGAGCTTTCCACCGAACTGGCCCACGATGAACGCGTTGATAAGGGCATGCGACTGCTGGAAAAACGAGGCGAAGAAGATCGGTACGCATAGCGCAAGCAGCTGCCGCCAGATAACCCCCTGCGTCACATCGATAGAACCCGACGAGCCCCGTCCAGCCATATGCACTCCCCCGTATCTCATTATTGCAGCATATAGATCGCAGCGTATGCAATCCCCCGCATAAAGGGTACGCCCTCGTATCGTTTGATACAAGGGCGCGCTCAAGCAATCTATGAACGGAGGCTGAGGGTCGATGAACAGCGAGGACGAAGCCCGGCCCAAGGGGTCCGCAAGATCGAACGATGCACTCGACGGCTAAAAGCGGCCGGGCTGATAGCGGTAGCCGTTATCGACGTGGGGGCAAAGCTGCCAGAACGCGACGGCCGAGGCCGCGGCCACGTTGAGCGAGTCGACGCCGTGCGCCATGGGGATACGAACGGCACGGTCGCATCCAGCGATGGTGCGCGAGCCCAGCCCCTGGCCCTCGGTGCCCATGAAGAGCGCAAGACGCTGCTCCTCGAGCAGGGCGGGGTCGTCAAGGGAGACGGAATCGTCGGTCAGCGCCATGGCGGCGCAGGTGAAGCCGGCCTCCTTCAGCACGGAGAGGCCGTCACCCGGCCAGGCGCGGGCATCGGTGCCGATACGCGTCCAAGGCACCTGGAACACGGTGCCCATGCTCACGCGCACCGCTCGCCGGTACAGCGGGTCGCAGCACGTCGGACTCACGAGGATGCCGTCGACGTTCAACGCCGCGGCGCTGCGAAAGATGGCGCCCACGTTCGTGTGGTCGACGATGCCCTCGAGAACGCACACGCGGACCGGGCGGTCGCCGGCGTGCGCGCATAGGTTCGACAAGAACGCGGCGGCCGGCTCCAGCGGCGGGCGGCGCATCGCGCACAGGGCGCCGCGCGTCACGGCGAAACCCGTGAGCTCTTCCATAAGGTCCATGCTGCCCGTGAACACCGGTACGGGCTGTGCAGCTGGGACCTCTTCGATGAGGGGAAGCAGCGAGTCGAGCCAGCGCTCGCCCATAAGAAAGCTTACGGGCTCGAGGCCCGCGGCCAGCGCGCGTTCGATCACCTTGGCGCTCTCGGCGATGAAGATCCCCTTTTGCGGCTCGAGAACCGAACGCAGCTCGCGCTCCGTCAGCTTCGTATAGGCGGATAGGCGCTCGTCATCGAGGGATGCGATGGGAATGACCTGGTAGCTCATCGTCTACTCGTTCGCCTCGGGCGAATCGGCGGACCCGGCTCGGTCGGATGCGGGAGCAGCCTCGTGCTTGGGAGCGCGGTCGTGCTTCTTCTGCGCGTTCTTGTTGGCGATCTTCTTGGCGGAACGCTTGATGTTCGCCATGAGGCCGCCCGCGGGATGGGCGGCCGCCCAAGCCGCGCGCTTGCGCGCCTGCTCGTATTGATCGACGATGATATCGCCGTATTCGTCCATCAGGCGCTGATAATGGTCGATGGCGCCCTGGATGTCCTCGTCGTTGGGATGGTCCTTCCACATACCGCCCATGAGCTTGTAAGGGCCCCAGGTATCGTAGCCGAGGCAGCCGTAGGAGGTAAGGAAATTGGCCTTGCGCATGCGGCACAGGCCGTCGATGTCCTTGCCATACCACTTGTCCTTGCCGCCATAGGTCATGAGAGCGAAAACCTGCTGGCCCTCGCACAGCGTGTTGGCGAGGACGCGCGCGAGGTCCTTGTCGATCTCGCCGTAATAGATTCCAGTACCTACGCCCACGAGCGGATACTCGGACAGATCGGGATACTCGTTCTTGCCAAGCGTGGCAACATCGATGGCCTCCACCTCGGGAAACGCATTGACGACGGCGTCGACCAGCTTCTTGGTGTTGCCGTGATGCTTGGAACGATACAGAATCATGGTTTTCATGAACGAGGCCCTTCAACAAAGCCGGGCCCAGCGGGCCCGGCAGGAATGCAATGTTCTTTATGATACCCCACCACGCTGCAATTTAGCACGCAGCGAGCGGGTTGGCCCTATACGCGGACGTAGGTGGCGAAGGTGTAGTAGACGCCTTCGTCGCCCTCGCCCTCGCCTACCTGCTCGGGTTCGGTCTCATCCACAAGCCGCCATGCGTCATCGCTATCAAGGTCGTCGAAGAACGCATCCGCGGGACGGATGCAATGATTCTTCGTGACGATCGCCGTCGAGCACAAGGGAAGAAACTGCCGATATACCTCCGCGCCGCCGATAACCCATGCCTCCTCATCGTCTGCAACGCGCCTGAGCGCTTCGTCGACCGATCGCACAACCTCGGCTCCCGCGCGATGAAACAACGGATCGCGTGTAAGTACGATGTTGCGGCGATTCTTAAGCGGCTTGCCGCCGGGAAAGCTCTCGAGCGTCTTGCGGCCCATGATGACCGGATGCCCCGTGGTCATCCGAACGAAATGGCGCATGTCGGCCCTGTTGGCAACGACCATATCTCCGGCACGGCCGATTCCCCAATCATCGCAAACGGCGACGATCGCCTTCAACACACAGTTCATAACACTCCAATCTGTACGTACACGGGATGTATCGCCCCATGCACGCGGACCTCCACGGTGCCCCCTAGACCGCGATGGGGATGTTCTTTACCTGGGGACCGTGCTGGTAGTCCTCGACGATGAGATCGTCGGTGGTGAAATCGTAGAAGTTGGTCACCTCGGGGTTGAGGGAAACCTTGGGCGCCGCGTACTGGGGGCGCTCGATGAGCTCGCGCACGATATCGACATGGCGGTCGTAGATATGGGCATCGACGATCACGTGCAGCAGCTCGCCGGCGACCATGTCGCAGTGGCGCGCAACCATCATAAGCAGAATGGCGTACTGGCAGACGTTCCAATTGTTAGCGGCCAGGATATCCTGGCTTCGTTGCATGAGCACCATGTTGAGCACGGGCTTATCGTAACCCGGCTCGGCCGTGACGTTGTAGGTGACGCTGTACGCGCACGGATACAGATGCATCTCGGAGAGATCGGCGAACGTGTACATGTTCGTCATGATGCGTCGCGAATAGGGCGTATGCGTCAGGTCGTACAGGACGCGGTCCATCTGATCGAAATCGCCCTCGGGATAGTGCGAGGTCTGCGCGATCTGATAGCCGTACGCGCGCCCGATCGAACCGGTCTCATCCGCCCACTGGTCCCAGATATGCGAGTTCAGATCGTTGATGTTGTTGGACTTCTTCTGGTAGATCCACAAGATCTCGTCCATGGCCGACTTGAGGGCGGTGCGGCGCAGCGTGAGCGCGGGGAACTCCTCGCGCAGATCGTAGCGAGCCGTCACGCCGAAGTTCTTGATGGTGTACGCGGGAGTGCCGTCCTCCCAAACCGGGCGCACCTTCTCCCCTTCCGTCGTGGTTCCGTGATCCAAGATTTCGCGGCACATGCTCACGA
>NZ_JADNJJ010000203.1:0-5561 GCF_015554865.1 Collinsella sp. D33t1_170424_A12
GCACAGCGCGTGCGGGGGCCTGCCGCCCATGTCGCGAGTCTACGGCGTAAACAACCTATCGGCACACAACAGCTAGGCATCGGTGTCGGGCTATGGCCGACTACCAGCATATCGCCCAGCCGTTCGAGCCGGTGTTCGACGGGCGCAGCCGCGTGCTCGTCTTGGGGTCGTTTCCCTCGGCGCTGTCGCGCGAGAACGCGTTCTACTACGGTAACCCGCGCAACCGCTTCTGGCGCGTGGTCGCTGCATGCGTCGGCGAGGAGGCGCCCGCTGATGGCGACGTCGATGGCAAGCGTTCTCTGCTGCTCCGCCACGGCATCGCGCTGTGGGACGTCATCGAGAGCTGCGATATCAAGGGGTCGAGCGATGCTTCGATCAAGAACGCCGTGCCGGCGCGCGTCGAACGCGTCATGGAGGCGGCCCCCGTCGAGCGCGTTCTCTGCAACGGGGCGACTGCCGGCCGCCTCTACAAGCGCTTTCTGCTGGCGCGGACCGGACTTCCCGCGACCGTCCTGTCCTCGACGAGCCCCGCCAACGCCGCCTGGTCCGAGGCCCGCCTCATCGAGTGCTGGCGCCCCCACCTCAAATTGGGGACAGGCACTAATCTGAGAGGCGGGACTGCTCAGAAAAGGGACAGGCACTAATCTGAGCAAGGCGGGCCTGGGCTGGCTCTGACGCCGGGTCCAGGCGCCTTGCCGGTGCATTATTCGGCGATGACGACCTCGCGGTTCTCGGATGTCACGAGCTCCTTGACGGCGATCGTCGCGCCCGGGTAGCGCTCGACCAGCTCGGCGAGCTCATCGGTCGCGGCGCGGCAGTCCTCGACGCGCGCGGGGTCGGCGCACTCCACGATGAGGAAGGCGTTCTCGGTCTCGTCGGTGAGCGCGGTGCGCACGCCGTCGCGCCAGTTCCAGCAGCGGCAGACGGCGCCGGCGTCGTCCAGGTAGGCGAGCTCGCCGGGGAGCGTCGGGTCGTTCTCGGCGCCCTCGCCCAGCGGCGTGAAGTCGTCGCCGCCCTCGGTGACGCGCAGGACGAGGTCGCCCCGGAAGGCGTCGATGTCCTCGCCGCCGAGAGGCAGCGCATAGGTGAGCGAGATCGCGTTGTAGATATCGACGGACGGCGAGATGCTGCCCACGGGGTTGCCCTTGAGGACGCGCTTGAGCAGGTTCTCGATGGAGCATCGCGCGCCGCGCTTGGTCTTGAACTGCTGGTAGGCCTGGCGCCAGACGCGCACCGGGGCGTTCTCGGAGAGCGTGGGCGACTCCAGGTGGCGCTCGGCTTGCGCGTTGGCCCGTGCGAGCAGCTGCTCGATTGCCGCAGCGTCCTCGGGGGCCACGTCTGCGGCGGGCTTCATGCCGCGCGCGACCACGACGCCGAACGACGCGCCGTCGAAGAGCTTCCAAAACGAGGCGTCGGTGACGAACTTCTTCATGATGCAACTCCTGTTCTTCTCGGGCGCCTGCTCCCGTTCCGCCGTTCGGTCCCCTCGATGCAGGGGCGGGCGCTGCAATGAGGCGCGTTTGGCGGCGCGGCGTGGGCGCTATGAAAACGAGCGCCCACCCGCCGGCCACCTTCAACGTCCTACGGTGCCGGCACGTGAGCGCTCGCGCGCTGCCCCCATCCGGAGAAGGGGGCGAATATGTCCCTGTTAGTGTAGCGCCAGGGGCGTGAAACCTCAAATTGAGGATGGAGACAAAACGAGACGCCGCATGGAAGGCAGCGACTCAGGGCGCGGGCCGCTTGCGTGCCGCGTCTGCTGGAGCGCAGCCTCAGATTAGTGCCTGTCCCTTTTCTGAGGTTTGCGGGCCACGATGGTGAACATGAGGGGCAGCCGCGGAGACCCTTGGGGCAGGCGCCAGGATTCATCCTCTGCGTGGAATTCGAGCATGGGGAGCGACTGCCATTCGGCTACCTCGTCTTCTGCGAATCCCTCGATCGAGAGGCCGGCGTCCAGGAGCGCGCTTGCGATCTCTGCGAAGTCGTGCGTCCAGTTATGGTTTCTGGTGTGCGCGAGCCTTCGCGTCGCGTCGTTGCCGGGGTCGGTGGTGTAGGTGACGTCCATGTCGTAGGAGCTTTGCGAGCCCGATACGTAGTCGCAGCATGCCTCGAGCCCCGAGAAGCCGAGGGCGGCGAGCAGCGGGTGGTCGTCGCGGATCATGAAGGCGCCGCCGGGGGCGAGGAGCCGCTCGATGGAGCGCGCCCAGTCGACGAGGTCGGGCAGCCAGGTGATCGTGCCGGCGCTGGTCACGATGGCATCGAAGGTGCCGATGTGATCTTGGAGCGCGTCGGCCGCGAATCGCGCATCGCCCTCTGCGTAGCGCACCTCGACGCCCGCCTGGCGCGCGAGCTCGCGTGCATGGGCGAGGGCGGCAGGCGAGAAATCCAGCCCCCAGGTTTCGGCCGCGCCCAGACGCGGCCAGCAGAGGGTGTCGGTGCCGATATGGCATTGCAGGTGCAGCAGCTTGAGGCCCTCGACCGTGTTGTTCGGTAGATGCTGCCGCAGCGTCTCGTAGTCCCTGCGAGCGACGCCCGTGATGGCGCGCGGATCGCCCGTGAGGGCGGAGAGGTCGCCGTACCCGCCGTGCGCATGGACCTCGGCGCGGTCGTTCCAGCTGGCGCGGTTCTCGTCGATGAGGGGCGCATCGTCGTTGACCATGTGGTTCCTTTCATATTTCCGCTTTGGTGACACCTTGCTTCGTCGTTATCGCAAGACTACTATACATACCAACAGTATGTATGAGGAGGCGGTCGAGCATGGCGAGAAACAAGCATCCCGAGGAGACGGTCGCGAGGACCCTCGACGTCGCGATGCGCCTGTTCGTCGAGCGCGGCTACGAGCAGACGAGCATGCAAAACATCATCGACGAGCTGGGCGGCCTTACCAAGGGTGCGGTCTACCATCATTTTTCGAGCAAGGAGGAGATCTTTCTTGCGGCGATGGGGCGCGTGATGGCACCTGGCGTGGAGCGCCAGCGCCAGATTCGCGACGACGAGAACATGACAGGGATCGAAAAGGTCCGCGCTATGTTCTCATGCAGTGCGCGCGGCGTGGATGCTCCGTTCTTCGCGCGTGCAGACCCCGAACTCGACCCTATGAAGAACCCGCGCATGCTCGCCCTCGAGTATCGCGACTTGTTCGCTGCGAGTGCGCGCGAGATTCTATTGCCCGCCATCGAGCAGGGCGTGGCGGACGGGACCATCCAGACCAAGTATCCATGCGAGCTCGCCGAGGCGATCTGCCTGCTCAACAACTTGTGGTGCGTGCCGGCGTTCTATCCGGCGCACGACGAGGCCGAGCAGGGGCGACGCGTTGCCTTCATGAACGAATTTATGCAATGCATGGGACTGGACGCAGCCATGAGCTTGGAGACGAACGTAGAGACATGGCGTCGTCGCTGCGCCGAATCCTCTGATGGCGGGAACGAAGCTCCGCGTCGATAGCACTTTGAACTCAATGGACGAGAAACCGCTTCGGCGGTTTTTCTCGGCAGTAAAGAACATACCAACAGTATGTATAAACCTACGGGAAGGCGGCTTCGATGGGAACGATGGTTGAGAAATCGGATAAGCACACGTTCGCGCTGATCCTGCTCGCACAGTTCTGCTCGCTGCTGGGACAAGAGGTGCTGCAGTTCGTCTTGCCGCTCTACCTGCTCGACGTGACGGGTTCCGGCGCGCGCTTCGGTTTGGCGATCGCATGCGGCTTCGTGCCCTATACGCTGCTGAGCCCGATCGGCGGCGTGCTGGCGGACCGCACGCGCAAACGCGGCATCATGATGGGCGTGAACGCTGCGCTGGTCGCCGTACTGTTGGTGTTCCTGGCGTTCAAGGATACCGGGGACCCCTTTTCGCTGGTGGTGTTCGCCACTATGGCCTCGTTCGTGGCGCAGGCGCTCTATCAGCCGTCGATCCAGTCGACGGTGCCGTTCGTGCTCGCTGCCCCCGACGTGCCGCGCGGTGTGGCGCTCGTCAGCCAGATCGGCAGCTTGACCACGCTCAGCGGACCCGTGGTGGGTGCGGCGGTCTACGGTGCGGTGGGGCTGGTGCCCGTGGTCTGGGTGTCGCTCGCCGCGTTCGCGGTGTCCGGCGCGTTGGTGGCGCTCGCGGTGCGGTTTCCCTGCGAGCCCGCTTCGTGGGAGGGTAGCGCGCTTGCCGTGGTCCGCGATGACCTGGCCGAGGCGGTTCGCTATCTGCGCAATAAGCCGATGTTGCTGGGCGGCATGGCGACGGCGACCTTCGTGAACGTGTCGGCGGGCGCGCTCATCAGCGTGGGCACCGTGTACGTGGTCACCATCACGCTCGGGCTCCCGGCGGCGTATGCCTCGTTTGCCCAGATGTCGATGGGGACGGGAAGCCTGGTGGGCCATAGCCTGCTGGCCATCGCGCCGCGGTATTTCTCGCTGAGGCGCTCGGCGCCCTACGTGGGCGGAATCGCGGCGGCCATGGGCGTCGCCGCCTGGGCGCTGTCTCCTGTGGCTTTCATGGCGCCCATGGCGGTGTTTCTGATTCTGACGGCGAGCTATGCGTTCGCGACGATGTCCGGTGGTCTCATGGGCTCCTGCATGCTGGCGGAGTTGCAGGCGGGGGCTCCGTCGGCTTTGGTGGGCAAGCTCATCGCGCTCTTCATGACGCTGGTGAACTGCGCCACGCCGCTCGGCCAGGCTGTCTTCGGCGTCCTGTTCGACGTGCTGCCGGCGTGGACGATCGCGCTGGCGACTGCGATCGAGTTGGCGGTCGTCGCCGGGGCGTGGCGTCGGTTTCTGCGCCGTCGGCAGGCGGGGCGGGTTCGCTCCGCGGTTTAGTGACGGGCGACGGCGCCCTTGCCGTTGGGGATGCGACGGCCCGCCTTCCCCGAAATATGCTCGAGGTCGATGGCCCACACGGCGGTGAGGGGCAGCTCGCGCTCGATGGCGCCGCCGATCTCGTCTCTGTATTCGGGCGCGTACTTCAGGCAGAGCTGGGCCAGCGCGCGGCGGACCTGGGCGGGGTCGGCGACGCGCCGCACGGTGCCCGTGGCGATGACGCTGGCGTAGCGCGTGGTGAAGAAGCCGGGCTCGCCGTTTTCTTCCACAAAGACGGGCTCCATGTCCACGGCGACGGTGACGCAGACGCGCGGGTCGCGCTCCCAATCGTCGGTCTTCTGGCCGCCGGCGGCGCCGGTGTGAATGAGCAGGGTGTCGCCGTCCAGCACGTAGGAGAGCGGCGTGGCGTAGGGGTGGCCGTCCGCGTCGACGGTGGCGACGACGCAGTACTCGCCGTCGCGCAGGATCTCGCGCGCCTCGTCTTCGGAGATCGCGCGTTCGGGCAGCTGCTTCATGGGATGGTGCATGGTGGGTCCTTTCATGGGGGCGGTTCTTTAGCTGGTTTCAGGTTGGCGTTTCACTTCGGCACCCGTCCCCAATGCGAGGCTGCGTTTTCGTCCACGGCCCGCGGTCTCAGAAAAGCGGGTCTCAGAAAAGTGCCTGTCCCTTTTTCGAGGCGGGAGAAAGACGATATGAGTTGAACATTGGGGCCCCTCCCCTTGTAGCTCTATCGTGGGTCGGGCGACAATGGTCGTAGCG
>NZ_JADNJJ010000204.1:0-2189 GCF_015554865.1 Collinsella sp. D33t1_170424_A12
CGTGCGGACGGGCAGCAGCTCGATGTCGGACCCCGTCACCGGTACGGTGGTGGCGAGGATGCGCATCGGGCAGGTGATTTCTTGGCGCGCGAAGGCCTCGCCGCGCGGGCAGCGGTTGCCCTTCACGTCCACAACGAGCGCGGTGCCGGCGTCGCGCTCAACCTCGACGGCGAGCAGGCATTCCGACGGGCAGGTGGTGCAGTGGAAGCGCTCTGTGGTGCTCATCGTGCGTCCTCCTCGATTGATTCGATGCTCAGCGTGATGCGGCCCTGCGCGCGTTTCAACATGGCGGGCGTGAGGGGCGTGGATTCCATGATGCTCGGCTTGAACGCACGCGGCTTTCCGCAGAAGAGCGTCTCGTCGCCCGAGACGATGCGGATGCGTCCGCATTCGATGGGCGCGCGCACGCGAAACCAGATCTTTACGAGGGCGTCGGTGCCGTTGATGCGCGACGGCACCGCGTAGCCCGCCAGGCCCGCCGCCTCGACGGCGATGGCGTCCTGCGACTCGTCTTCGCGATCGCTTTGACGGAGCGCCCAGGTGGCGGCGGCGCGTCCGGCGCGCTGGGCCTCGGCAGTGGCGTTATCGGCCAGGTCGTGGACGTGCAACACGTTGCCGCACGAGAAGATGCCGGGGACGGACGTCATCAGCGACTCGTCCACCTTCGCGCCACGTGTGCGCGGGTCCAGCTCGACGCCCGCTTTGGTGGCGAGCTCGTTTTCGGGGATGAGGCCCACCGAGAGCAATAAGGTGTCGCAGAGCACTACCCGCTCCGTGCCGGGGATGGGGGAGAGATGCTCGTCCACGCGCGACACCTCCACCGCTTCCACGCGCGCGTCTCCGATGATGCGCGTCACGGTGGTGGATAGGTGCAGCGGGATGCCGAAATCCTCCAAGCAGTTCTTGACGTTGCGATAGAGGCCGTTGGCATAGGGCATCAGTTCGTAGACGCCCTCGACCTCCATGCCCTCGAGCGCGCAGCGGCGCGCCATGATGAGGCCGATGTCGCCCGAGCCGAGGATGACGGCGCGCCTGCCCGGTGCGAGGTTCTCTATGTTGATATAGCGCTGGGCGAGGCCGGCGGTGAAGACGCCGGCGGGCCTGCTGCCGGGAATCTTGATCTCCGAGCGCGTGCGCTCGCGGCAGCCCATGGCGAGGACCACGGCGCGCGCATCGAGCTCGAGCAGCTCCTCTTCGCTCATGCAGGTGACGCGGTGCGCGCCGCCCCCGACGGTATCCGCATCGCCGTCGATGGCGATGACCATGGCGCCCGTGTGCACGTCGATGGGTAGGGCCGCCACCTCGTTGATGAGGCGTTGCGCGTATTCGGGGCCCGTCAGCTCCTCTTTGAAATGCTCGAGGCCGAAGCCGGGGTGGATGCACTGGCGCAGGATGCCGCCGAGATGGGCATCGCGCTCCACGATGGCGACGCGCGCCCCCGCTTGCTGCGCCACGATGGCCGCGCCCATGCCGGCCGGACCGCCGCCGATCACGACGACGTCATAGGCGTGCGCGACCGCCGCGGTCGCTGGAATGGTGCTCGTCATGCCTGTACCTCCTTGAGCGGACCGAACACGATCTGCGAGCCCGCGTCCTCGAGGAGCACGTCGCTCGGGCTGCAGCCCAGTTCGCGTGCGAGGATCCGCACGACTCGGCTTTGGCAGAAGCCGCTCTGGCAGCGGCCCATGCCCGCGCGGCAGCGGCGCTTCACGCCCTCTACGGACACGGCGCCCGGGGTTCGATGAATGGCCTCCACGATCTCTGCCTCCGGTACGGTTTCGCAGCGGCATACGATGCGCCCCCAGGCCGGATCGCGCTCGATAAGCGCGCGCTTGCGCTCGGTGCTCTCGCTATCGAAGTCCACGGGTCGCTCGCGTAGGGGGTTCCAGCCGGGTTTCTCGGGCAACGCGATGCCGGCTTCGTGCAGCAGCGCGTCCATGCGCTCGGCTACCGCCGGGGCGCTGGCCACGCCGGGCGATTGGATGCCCGCGGCCTGGAAGAGACCGGGCGAGAGCGTGGAGGGCGCGATGAAGAAGTCGTTGAGCCCCTTGATCACCGCGCGCCCGCCTGCGAACGTGCGCACCACCCGGCGCGTATCGAGGTCGGGGACGAGCTTGCGCGCACCCTCCAGCAGCTCGTTCACGTCGGCGGCGTAGGTGTCGGTGTCGCCCGCTTCGCGGATCGCGGCG
>NZ_JADNJJ010000205.1:0-14135 GCF_015554865.1 Collinsella sp. D33t1_170424_A12
CCTCGATCGACGCGACGGTCGATTGGTACACCTTCGACGGCGGATTCCCGTACGACAACATGATCGATGGCAACCCCGAGACCAAGTGCTGGTTCAATTCCGCTCAGGAAGCGGGCGACGAGGTCGTGTTCACGTTCCCGCAGGCCTTGCAGATGCGGGCGGTATCCATCCTGCAAACCGCCGATCTTGGTGGAGACGCCATCAGGGGCGCGGATATCCAGGTGAGCGCCGAGGCATCGGGCGATGCGTGGACCAAAGTGGGCAGCATGGATAACTCGAAGGCCGAGTGGACCTTCGATTTCGAGGAGCAGCCGGTCCGCCGCGTCCGCATCCTGCTGACTGAGTCTATTGGCAACTGGTACCAGATCCACGAGGTGACGTTCGCGTCCAAACCCGCTGCGCAGGACAACACGCTTGCCGATATGATCGAGAACGGCGAGGACGTCAACGTGTCCCGTGCTTCGGAAGCCGATGCGAAGGCCCTGGTCGCCGCGCTGCTCGAGGGCCAGAAGGCGCTCGTCGCCGGTCGGACCGATGTCGCCGGCCTGGTCACCGCCATCCGCGATGCCGCCCGCGGCGTCGAGGCGAGTACCGGCGTCGCGTCGAGCAAGGACGACCTCAAGGCTTTCTACGATTCCGTGAAGGATCTTTCCTCGAAGAACTATGACCCTGCGAGCTGGAAGGCCTTTGACAAGGCGCTCGAGCAGGCCAAGGTGGTCTTGGACGCCAAGGCTCCCATGCAGGTCGACCTCAACGCCGCGCACCTTGCGCTGCAGGATAGCTATTATCGCCTGGTGAAGGGCGAGGGCGAGACGCCCGAGCCCGAGGTCGACAAGACCAAGCTCCAGGCCAAGTACGACGAGGTCAAGGACATCAAGGCCGACGGCTACACCGCCGACTCCTGGAAGGCCTTCGAGTCCGCCCTCAGGACCGCGAAGACGGTCCTCGAGAGCGACAAGGCCGGCCAGGCCGACGTCGACCTGGCGCTCCAGATGCTCGCCGACGCGCACGCCGGCCTGAAGAAGGAGGAGGCCCCGCAGGTCGATAGGTCCAAGCTCGAGGCTGCCGTCGAGGAGGCTGGGAAGCTGAAGGCCGACGACTACAAGTCCGCTTCCTGGAAGCCGTTCGCCCGCGCCCTGGCCGAGGCCGAGAAGGTCCTGGCTGACGAGAAGGCCGACCAGGCAGCGGTCGACGCCGCCGCGAAGGCGCTCGCCGACGCGAGGGCCGGCCTGGAGGGGGTCGAGGAGGTCTCCTTCGTCGACGTGGTAGCCGATACGCCGCACAAGGGCGATATCGAGTGGCTCGCCGCCAACGGCATCGCTTCCGGCTGGGAGAACGCCGACGGCACCCTCAGCTTCCGCCCGTATGCTACGGTGAGGCGTGCCGACATGGCTGCCTTCCTCTACCGCCTCGCCGGCGAGCCGGAGTTCGACGCGAAGGGCGTCTCCTTCGCCGACGTCGATGAGAGCACCCCGCACTACAAGGCCGTCCTGTGGCTGGCGGCCGAGGGCGTTTCCACCGGCTGGGAGGCCGCCGACGGCACCGCCGAGTTCCGCCCCTACGCCGAGATCGCGCGCTGCGACATGGCCGCGTTCCTCTACCGCATGGCCGGCGAGCCGAAGTTCGAGACCGATAAGGGCTTCGCCGACGTGGAGGAGGGCACTCCGCACCGCGAGGCCGTCCTGTGGCTCGCCGACGCCGGCGTGTCCACCGGCTGGACGCTCGAGGACGGCAGCTCCGAGTTCCGTCCCTACGACATGATCGCCCGCGCCGACATGGCAGCGTTCATCCACCGCATGGACCAGAAGGACCTGGTGGACCTGAAGTAGCACTACCGGCGTTGCCCCGGAAGAGGGCTATCGCTCCTGCCGACCAGGCGATGCGAGGGGCCCGGTTTTCGAGCCGGGCCCCTTCGCCCACCATCCCGAAGGGCGCCTCGTGCGCCCTTTCATCTTTCGAGTCATGGGGCGAGGGCGCATCCGCTTCGATTCGTGCGGCATTCGTCGCGGGCACACCGTGCTGTGCTATCATAGTGACCAATGCGTTGACGGAGAGGTTGTGCGCCTCATGCGCTGCGGTACAGAGAGGGTGGGTCACCGGCTGAAAGCCCGCCTGCGGCAGCGAGGACACGAGTTCACTCCCGAGCAGCGACTTGAACGGTCGCCTCGTCGAGTTCTATCGGGCGGGTGCGCACTCAGTAGGGGAGCCGCGCGGCCCCGCGACATGGGTCAAAAGAGGGTGCGCCGGAGAGAAAACCGGCGGCCAACCGAGGTGGTACCGCGGAATTCCATCCGTCCTTGGGCAGTGCGAGAGCACGCGCCCACGGGCGGATTTTTTCATGGATAGACGCGACAACGTAAAACCGAGAGGGGTTTGCATGAGTCTGATCGACGAGCTCGAAGAGCTGGAGGCACGCGCCAAGGAGCTGATCGAGGGCGCTGAATCGAGCGAGAAGCTCGAGGCGGCGCGCGTGGCCCTGCTGGGCCGCAAGGGCGAGATCACGAGCCTGATGCGCATGATGGGCAAGATCACGCCCGAGGAGCGCCCGGTGCTGGGCAAGCGCGCCAACGAGATGCGCCGCATGGCCGAAACGCTGCTCGAGGGCCGCATGAAGGAGCTCAAGCGCGCGGCGGTGCGCGAGCTCATGGCCACTGAGGCCGTGGATATCACGCTGCCGGGCGTGCGTCCGCAGCTGGGTCACCAGCACCTCATCAACCAGATCATCGAGGAGATCGAGGACGTGTTCTGCGGTATCGGCTACACCGTGGAGACCGGTCCGCAGGTCGAGTCGAGCTGGTATAACTTCACCGCGCTCAACGCCCCGCTCGACCATCCGAGCCGCTCGGCGCGCGACACCTTCTACGTCGAGGACAACGCGCCGGGCACCGCGGCTCATCCCGAGCAGCATGCGCACAGCGAGTCCGACGTGCTGCTGCGTACCCAGACCTCCGGCGTGCAGGTGCACACTATGGAGAACCAGGAGCCGCCCATCTACATGATCGCCCCGGGCCGCGTGTACCGTCCCGACACGGCCGACGCCTGCCACCTGCCCCAGTTCCACCAGGTCGAGGGTCTCGTCGTCGACCGCGGCATCACGTTCGGCGACCTGAAGGGCACGCTCGACTACTTCGTGAAGTGCATGTTCGGCGAGGACCGCGCCACGCGCTACCGCCCGCATTTCTTCCCGTTCACCGAGCCTTCCTGCGAGGTCGACGTCTCCTGCGGCGTGTGCGGTGGCGAGGGCTGCCCCTTCTGCAAGCACTCCGGCTGGATCGAGATCTTGGGCTGCGGCATGGTCGACCCCAACGTGCTGCGCAACTGCGGCATCGACCCCGAGGTGTACTCCGGCTTCGCCTTCGGCGCCGGCGTGGAGCGCATCGCGGCACTTCGCTACGACCTGCCCGACCTGCGCGCTCTCGTCACGGGCGATATGCGCTTCCTGAACCAGTTCTAGGCTGACGGCTTGCCCGGGCACCGCATCTTGGCGTTCAATCGTCGGGCGCCGCGCGTCAGGCGTGCGCCCTCCTCTTTCACGCCAACCTGAGGCCCTGGACAACCCGTACCTGTTGTTGAGTTTCCGCCTCAGATTGGTGCCTGTCCCCAAATCGAGGCATGAAGTAGAGATAACGCCTCAGATTGGTGCCTGTCCCCAATTTGAGGCTTCGATAGAAAAGGTTTGAGATGAAAGTTTCTTACGACTGGCTGAAGAGCATGGTCGAGCTGCCGGAGGATCCCTCCGAGCTTGCAGCCGAGTTCATCCGCACCGGCACCGAGGTCGAGTCCATCGACACCGTGGGCGAGTCCTTCGACCACATCGTGACGGCCAAGGTCCTCTCCAAGGAGGCCCACCCCGATTCGGATCACCTGTGGGTCACCATGGTCGACGTGGGCGCTCACAACGTCGACGCCGAGGGCAACGCGCAGCCGCTGCAGATCGTATGCGGCGCGCAGAACTTCAATGCGGGCGACCACATCGTCACCGCCATGATCGGCGCCGAGCTCCCCGGCGACATCAAGATCAAGAAGGGCAAGCTGCGCGGCGTCGTGTCCATGGGCATGAACTGCTCTGCGCGCGAGCTCGGCCTTTCCGCCGACCACGAGGGCATCATGATCCTGCCCGAGGATGCGCCCGTCGGCATGCCGTTCGCCCAGTATGTTGGCACGTCCGATACCGTGCTCGACTGCGAGATCACGCCCAACCGCGCCGACTGCCTGTCCATGATCGGCATCGCGCGCGAGGTCGGCGCGATCTACGACCGCGACTTCCATGTGGAGCTGCCCGCCGTGCAAGCCGAGTCCGGCGCCGCGACCGCCGATACCGTCTCCGTCGAGCTCGTCGACGAGGGCCTGTGCGACCGCTACGTGGCGCGCGTGGTGCGCGACGTGAAGGTCGGCCCCTCGCCCGAGTGGCTCGTCCAGCGCCTCAATGCCTGCGGTATCCGCACGCATAACAACATCGTCGACATCACCAACTACGTGATGATGCTCACCGGCCAGCCCCTGCACGCCTTCGACCTCAACGCGTTCGAGGAGCGCGACGGCCGCCGCACCGTGGCCGTGCGCGCGGCGCGCGAGGGCGAGGTCTTCCGCACCCTCGACGACGTGGAGCGCGCGCTTACCGCGGGCATGGGCCTCATCGCCACGGGCGAGGGCGGTGCGACCCCGGTCGCGCTCGCAGGCGTTATGGGCGGCATGGATTCCGAGGTCACCAACGCCACGGTCGACGTGTTGGTGGAGAGTGCCTGCTTCAACGCCGGTCGCACCTCCCACACCAGCCGCGACCTCGCACTCATCTCCGATGCATCCATCCGCTTCGAGCGCCAGGTCGATGAGACCGGCTGCGTGGACGTGGCGAACATCGCCTGCGCCCTTATGGAGGAGCTCGCCGGCGGCACGGTGGCTCCCGGTTGCGTGGACGTGTATCCTGCGCCCAAGGCCGTCGAGGCCATCGACCTGCGCTACGCCCGCGTCCTGGACCTGTGCGGCGCGCCCATCGAGGCGTCCTACATCGAGCGCGTCCTCGGCCGTCTGGGCTGCACCGTCGAGGTTTCGGGTGAGGGTCGCGAAACCGTGTTCCGCGTGACGCCGCCTACCTTCCGCGCCGACCTCCCGCGCGAGATCGACCTGGTCGAAGAGGTCCTGCGCCTGTGGGGCATGGGCCGCGTCGAGGCCACGATTCCGGCGGCGAAGAACCACATCGGCGGCCTTACGCGCGAGCAGCGCCTTACCCGCAGGGTCGGCAGCGTCCTGCGCGCCTGCGGCCTCAACGAGACGATGAACTTCTCGTTCGCGGCTCCGGGCGACCTCGAGCGCATCAAGATGGGTACCGAGAACCTCGGCTGCCCGGTGCGCATCATGAATCCGCTGGTCGCCGAGCAGACCGAGATGCGCCGCTCGCTGATCCCAGGGCTGCTGCAGGCGGTCGAGTACAACATCTCGCATAGCACCGCCAACGTGCAGCTCTACGAGATCGGCACGTTGTTCCTGGGTCGCGAGAACGCGAGCGCGCCTAAGGAGCGCGAGAGCGTGGCCGGCGTCATGTCCGGCTCGATGGGCGACGTCGAGTGGAGCCGCAAGCCCATGCCCCTGCGCTTCTTCGACGGCAAGGGCGTCGTCGAGGAGCTGCTGGCCCAGCTTCGCACGCCTAAGGTACGCTTCCGCGCCGCGGAGGGCGAGGGCTATGCCTTCCTCCAGCCCGGCCGCTGCGCCGAGGTGCTGTCCGGCGGCACCGTTCTCGGCTGGGTCGGCGAGATTCACCCGGATGCGCGCGACGTCTACGGCATCGATATCCCGGTGGTCGCCTTCGAGCTCAACCTCGATGCGCTCATCAAGGGTGCGGGCTCGCAGGAGGCCTATCGCGAGTTCTCCCAGTTCCCGAGCGTCGAGCACGACCTTGCCATCGTGGTGGACGAGGGATGCACCTGCGAGGACCTGGTTCGCCGCATCACGAGCGCCGGTGGCAAGCTGCTGGCCGACGTGCGCCTCTTCGACGTGTATCGCGACGCCGAGCGCGTAGGCGAGGGCAAGAAGTCGATGGCGTTCGCGCTGACGTATCGTTCTGACGACCATACGCTCACGAGTGAGGAAGTCGAGAAGGCGCACCAGAAGATCGTGACGAAGGTGTGCAAGGCCCTCAATGCCGAGGTTCGCTCCTAGGGTGCGGTTCCTCCTGGTGTCCGGTTGCATCCGTTAATTGTCGGGCGATCCAGGCGGCGTGCGGGCCGGTTGATATGATCGTTGTAGCTTCGACCTCCTTGGACGCGTTCCAAGGAGGTCTTTCCACACCGCGAAGGAGCGGCTTGTTATGCCAAGTTGGAACATCCACCTCGCCCATACCGAAGATGTGTTTGCCCGTAACGGCGCGCTTGCGCGTGCGCTGTGCGACCGCAACGCGTTTCTGTTCGGCGGGTTGGTCCCCGACATCCGCGTGGGCTACATGGTTCCCGGCGTGGTCGGGCTCATTCCGTATCGCATCACGCACTTCGCCAAGCCCGAGCACATCCCTAAGCCGCGCGAGCACGATTTCTGGACCGAGCATGTGGAGCCGCTGCTTTCGGTGGCGCCGGCAGCGCCCGTCGCGGTGCGCAGCATCGTCGACGAGCGCGAACGTATCAACCACGCGCATTTTCCCGAGCGCTACGACAACGGGGGGCGTCCCATCTTCGATGCATCGGAGGCGGGGGCGTCCCGGCAGCTCGAGGTTGCGCCTGCGGATCTCGAGGCGTCGCGCCGCGACATGGCGCTGGGGGCGTGGGCCCATCTGGTGGCCGACAACATTTGGAATACTCGCGTGCACGAATATCTGGCGGCTCACGGTGGCAAGCCGAGCGAGTCGTTCCGTATCAAGAAGCAGAGCGATTTCGATTGGTTCGGACGCACGCGGGGGCTTTCGCTCATCCCGGTGGCAAGCTCTCGTCTTGTGGAGGCGGCTGAGCGGTTCTCGCAGTATCCCATCGAGCGCGACGATGTGCTGGCGGCCGTGGGCGTGGCGCACGAGACCGTGCGCGTGAACGAGGGAGCCGGCGACCACCCGCCCTACCAGCTGCTGAGCGACGAATTCTTCAACGTCACCTTTGCCGAGGTGGGCGACACCCTCGAGCGCCTCTATACCGAGCGCGCCGTCTGCTGATAAACCCGGCGCGTCGCCTGTCGCCCGTCGCTGCCATGCCCCACGTGAAGGAAGGGGCTCGGGCTCGTTTTCAAGCTGTTGCTGTTTGCGGAACCGGACGCGAAGCCATTCGGCGGTCTTCACGAAAACCGGGTCGTTCGGAAAAGGGGTTCGGGCGTGTCTTGAGCGCGCCGCCGCGAGAATTGTCGCCGCATGGCGCAGGGGGGCGTCACGTCACGACAAGGCCGCCGCCCAGCGTCTCCCAACTGCCGAACAGCTCCGACCGGAGGGTGTCGCGCCTGTTCAGCATCGCCTCTGTCTTGGATCGGCGCTTGAAGCGCAGGCGCGCGGCAAGATGATCGCAAAAAGCCTCGAAGCGGTCGATGTCTGCCAGCTGCTCATGCGTGACATGGATCACCTCGATGCCCATATGCTGGAGCGCAAGACTGCGATTGGCGTCGACGCCACCCTGCGCATCCCCGTCGTGCACGCTGTGACCATGACATTCGACGTCGATCGCCGGATGGGTTTCGGTGGCCGGAAAGAAGATATCCGCATAGCACGTGTGCTTGCCGGCGAGCGTGGCCGCCGTGTGCGAATAGGCGATACGGTAGTTGGCAAAGAATGGCGGGAAGCCCTCTCCGCCCTCGCGGGGCGGTAGCGAGAGCAGCATGGATAGCCTGGCCTCCAGCGGCGACGCGGTGTCGCCTTGAACGCGCGCTGCGGCGCGCAGGTACTTCTGAGCATTGCGCATCCCGGATATGCCGCGCGCGAACGCAAGCAGTTCGTGGGTGGTAATAAGGGGGCCGCGCTTCCACAGCGAGGTGGCGAGACCGCGGGTGGTCCGCACCTGTTGCCAGCCGCCGACCCATGCAAGCCTCGTATTTTCCATATGGTCGATCTGGATTTGTATTTCCCGGTTGGGACGGTAGATGCTCCATGATCCCGTGAGCTCGTACATGGCCATGATCATTTGCGTAATCGAGAGCTGCGGCGCCATGGTGAACACCGTGAATGCCGGAGACGCATATGTGATGCCCAAGTCTTCGTCATCGTAGAAGGCGCCCGCTGGGAGGTCGCCCGTCCAAACGCGTGGCTTTACAACAAGGCTGGGCCGGCGAAGCGACGGATCGCGCACGATAGCGTGAAGGGGGAGCGGCCCCAATACGTTTGCCCAGCCGGTTGAAGCGTCGTAATCGTGTTTAACCTGGCGTCTCCCCGCGGGAAACCCTATGTCGGGAAAAAGTGGATACAGCGACTTTACCTGCGGCGGCGTTCGAAGGCAGTGAAAGGCCGTCGAACCGCAAAACCATTCGTGCATGGTGCTCCCTCCCTCACGCATGTGCCACGGATACCCAAAACGCAGCCGCATCATGCGAGATAGTGCGAAGTGGCGCAGAAAATGCCCTGGTTTTTATCAACATCCGTCTACGACCGGGCACCTGCCGCGAACCCGATTGCGGAAAAGCGCGCGAATGTACGACTTTTTCTAGGAGGGCAAAGTAGAGGGCGGTTTTACAAAACAAAACCGCAGGTAGAGCGCTTGTCATTTTGGCTATATCTGACACTTCCGCAGAAAATCGTACATTTGCGCGCATCGTGCTGGTTGTAAGGGAATTGGCCGCTTCGGCGGCATGAAAAAGGACCCGATGGCCACGCCATCGGGTCCTTTGCAAGCATGCTGCGGGAGCGCGGTGCCGAACTAGCGCACCTGGGCGACGCACACGACGTTGGTGGACGTGATCTTGTCTTCCAGCGTGACGGACGTCTTGGGATCACCGGCGGTAACGACGGTGATGTCGCCCTTCTTCAGGTAGCCGCGATCGCGAGCAGCCTCGATGGCGTGCTCGGCGGTGAGGCTCACGTCGTCACCCTCGGTCTCGACGTGGAAGGGAACGACGCCCCAGTACATGAGCATCTTGGCCACGGCCCACTTGTTGCGCGTGAAGGCGACGATGGGCAGGTTGGGACGGAAGTGGCTCACCAGACGGGCAGAGCGGCCGGTGGTGGTGGGCACGGTGATGCAGCGGGCGCGAACGGTGGTGGCCATGTTGACGGCGGACAGACCCACGACGTTGTTGATCACGCGGGTGCCGTGGGCGCCGGCGGGCACCTTGAGCTCGCGGTGCGCGGGCAGGTGACGCTCGGTCTCCATGGCGATGCTGGCCTGCATCTTCACGGCCTCGACCGGGTACATGCCGGCGGCGGACTCGCCGGAGAGCATGACGGCGTCGGTGCCGTCGTAGATGGCGTTGGCGACGTCGGCAACCTCGGCGCGCGTCGGGCGCGGGTTGCGCTGCATGGAGTCGAGCATCTGGGTGGCGGTGATAACCGGCTTATAGGCGGCGTTGCACTTGGAGATGATCTCCTTCTGGACGAAGGGAACCAGCTCGGGAGCGATCTCGATGCCCAGGTCGCCGCGGGCGACCATGATGCCGTCGGACTCCTCGAGGATCTCGTCGAAGTTCTCGACGCCCAGGGAGCTCTCGATCTTGGGGAAGATGGAGATGTGCTCGCCGCCGTTGCTGTCGAGCAACTCGCGGATCTCGCGCACGGCCTTGCCGCTGCGGATGAAGGAGGCGGCAACGTAGTCGACGCCCTCGGAGATGCCGAAGAGGATGTCCTCGCGGTCGCGCTCGGTGATGGCGGGCAGGCTCAGATCGACGTTGGGGATGTTGACGCCCTTGCGCTCGCCGATCTCGCCGTTGTTCTTGACGGTGCAATGGATGTCGGAGCCCTCGACGCGCTCGACCTGCAGGTCGATGAGGCCGTCGTCAATCAGGATGTGCGAGCCGGGCTTAACCTCGTTGGGGAGGTTAAGGTAATCCAGCGAGATGTGCTCGGCCGTGCCGAGATTCTCCTCGGTGGTGGGCTCGGCGGTCACGATGATGGGGTCGCCGGCCTTGACGGAGACCTTCTTGTGGCCTTCGAGCAGGCCGGTGCGGACCTCGGGGCCCTTGGTGTCGAGCAGGATGCCGATGGGCAGATCGAGCTCGGCGGCGATGCGGCGGACGCGCTCGATGCGGCCGTGGTGCTCCTCGTAGGAGCCGTGGGAGAAATTGAAACGGGCGACGTTCATGCCCGCCTTCATCATCTCGCGCAGGATGTCGTCGCTGTCGCAGGCGGGACCCATGGTGCATACAATTTTCGTGCGCTTGTACATTCAGACCTCCATCTGACGTGGCTTATAGCGCTTTACAACCGAGAAGTATTATAGGTGAACGAATCGGCGGAAGTTATAACTTTCGAACGCCTGAGTCAAGTATTCACTGCGCGAACGGAAGGTTATTCCTGCTAGGCGCTTGGATTCGGATACCCAGCGGCAGCCAAAATCGAGGTCTCGTGTGGAAAAACCCGCGGCGCTCCACATATTGCGCGCCGGTTGGGCGCTTGCTTCGAGGCGGCCGCGCCCGCTGGCGTCAAGCTCGTGTAAGCGATCCCTGTAGTTCTGGAGCATCTGTCGGGTTTCGTACTAAGGGCGCAGCGCTTGGGTACCATATCGACCTATGACAAGCCCTTGCCCCTCCTGGGGGAATTATAATCGGGTGTCATGCTGTTGGAATGGGGTGCGGGGCACCGCGTCCCTACGGGTAAAGTTCCAGGAGGGAATATGGAAAAGGAGTACCTGGTTTCGGCCGAGGACGTGCTCACCAAGCAGTCTTCCAATGCCGAAACGGGACTGTCCGGCTCCGAGGCCGCTTCGCGTTTGGCGAAGGTCGGCCCGAACAAGCTGGACGAAGAAGAGAAGACTCCCATGTGGAAGCGCTTCTTCGAGCAGATGGCGGACCCCATGGTCATCATGCTGCTCGTGGCGGCAGCCATCTCCGTCATCACCGGTTTCATTCAGGGCGAGCCCGAGTGGGCTGACGCGGCCATCATCCTGTCCGTCGTCATCCTCAACTCGGTTCTCGGCGTGGTCCAGGAGGCCAAGTCCGAGCAGGCGCTCGAGGCCCTGCAGGAGATGAGCGCTGCGCAGTCGAAGGTCATCCGCGACGGCAAGCTCATGCACCTGCCCAGCTCCGAGCTGGTTCCCGGCGATATCGTCCTGCTCGAGGCGGGCGATTCCGTGCCGGCCGACTGCCGCGTGATCGAGAGCGCTTCCATGAAGATCGAGGAGGCCGCCCTTACCGGCGAGTCCGTCCCGGTCGAGAAGCATGCCGACGTCATCGCGCTCGCCGCCGATGCCGACGACGTGCCGCTGGGCGACCGTAAGAACATGTGCTACATGGGTTCCACCGTCGTGTACGGCCGCGGCCGCGCCATCGTGGTGGGCACCGGCATGAACACCGAGATGGGCAAGATCGCCACGGCGCTCACCAATGCTAAGAAGGAGCTCACCCCGCTCCAGATGAAGCTCAACGAGCTTTCCGGCATCCTTACCAAGCTCGTTCTCGCCATCTGCGTGATCATCTTCGCCGTCGACATCGTTCGCCACTTCGGCGAGCTGGGCTCCAACCCCGCCATGATGCTCGACACCTTCATGGTCGCCGTGTCGCTGGCCGTCGCCGCCATCCCCGAGGGCCTCGTGGCCGTCGTGACCATCGTGCTGTCCATGGGCGTCACCAAGATGTCCAAGCGTCAGGCCATCATCCGCAAGATGACCGCCGTCGAGACCCTCGGCTGCACCCAGATCATCTGCTCGGATAAGACCGGCACCCTCACCCAGAACAAGATGACCGTCGTGAAGCACGAGCTCGCCGCTCCGGAGGACAAGTTCCTCGCCGGCATGGCGCTGTGCTCCGACGCCGAGTGGGACGAGGAGAAGGGCGAGGCCGTCGGCGAGCCCACCGAGTGCGCGCTCGTGAACGATGCCGCCAAGGCGGGCATGAAGACCCTCAAGGCCGAGCGTCCGCGCGTGGGCGAGGCCCCGTTCGACTCCGGCCGCAAGATGATGTCCGTCGTGGTCAAGGACGTCGACGGCGACTTCGAGCAGTTCACCAAGGGCGCTCCCGACGTCGTCATCGGCCTGTGCACGCATGTGTACGACAACGGCCAGGTCGTGGAGCTCACCGATGAGCGCCGCCAGCAGATCCTCGCCGCCAACAAGGCCATGGCCGACCAGGCCCTGCGCGTCCTGGCGCTCGCCAACCGCACCTACGCCGAGGCTCCGACCGACTTCGCGCCTGAGGCCCTCGAGCACGATCTTGTGTTCTGCGGCCTGTCCGGCATGATCGACCCGGTTCGCCCCGAGGTCACCGCGGCTATCGTGGAGGCCAAGGAAGCCGGCATCCGCCCCGTCATGATCACCGGCGACCACATCGACACCGCTGTGGCTATCGCCAAGGACCTGGGTATCGTCGAGGACGCTTCCCAGGCCATCACCGGCGCCGAGCTCGACAAGATCTCCGATGAGGACTTCAAGACCCGCGTCACCGAGATCTCCGTCTACGCTCGCGTACAGCCCGAGCACAAGGCCCGCATCGTCGACGCCTGGAAGAGCCTGGGCAACATCGTCGCCATGACCGGCGACGGCGTGAACGACGCTCCGTCCATCAAGCGCGCCGACATCGGCGTGGGCATGGGCATCACCGGTACCGACGTCACCAAGAACGTCGCCGACATGGTCCTTGCGGACGACAACTTCGCCACCATCATCAACGCGGTGGAGGAAGGCCGTCGTATCTACGACAACATCCGCAAGGTCATCCAGTTCCTGCTGTCCGCCAACATCGCCGAGGTCCTCTCGGTCTTCGTCTCCACGCTCATCGGCTTCACCATCTTCCAGCCGGTCCAGCTGCTGTGGATCAACCTCATCACCGACTCCCTGCCCGCGCTCGCGCTCGGCATGGAGGAGGCTGAGGGCGACGTTATGAAGCGCAAGCCGCGTAAGGCGTCCGACGGCGTCTTCGCCGACGGCATGGGCCTTGATATCGCCTTCCAGGGCGTCATCATCACCCTGCTGGTGCTCGCGTCCTTCTTCGCCGGCATGTTCCTGCACAACGGCTACATCGACATGGGCATGCTGCTCGACGGCGTGCCGGATGCCGAGGGCGTCACCATGGCGTTCATCACGCTGTCCATGGTGGAGATCTTCCACTCCTTCAACATGCGCAGCCGCCGCGCCTCCATCTTCTCCATGAAGACGCAGAACAAGTGGCTGTGGGGCGCCGCCGCCCTCGCGCTGGTGCTCACGGTCATCCCCGTCGAGGTCGACTTCCTGGCCGAGGTCTTCGGCTTCATGACGCTCGATCCGATGGCCCTGCTCGCCGCCCTTGGCCTCGCGTTCCTGATCATCCCGATCATGGAGATCTACAAGGCCATCATGCGCAAGGTCGAGAAGAACGCATAGCGCGTCTCGCGTCCAAGCCAGAAGTCCTGGCAACCCACGGAATGCAAGGGATCCGGATCCGTCCGGATCCCTTTTTTATGGCGCGACGCCGAATGTGTAAGGACGGTGCTTGGAACGTGTGAATCATGTGAGCGGGAATGTGCGGCGATATAAAACGATTTATTGGATACAAGCTCGAGTAGAGCCATAAGGAAACACCCTCTCCGCCCCCATAGGCTCCCATGTGCATGCCGCCCCGTGCTCGGAACACGGAGCGGCCCTTTTATGTATGGGGCGGCCCTGGTTGGTATACTCATCACAGGAAAGTACATGGACCCAGTGCGAGGAGCATGCGTGGCAAGATCGAAGGGCAAGCCGAAGAAGGCTCATGGGAAGAGGCGTCCGTCCGGGCCGAGCGCCGAGGAGCTCGTGGAGCAGCTTCCGCGTCTCGACGTGCTGCAGGATGTTCCCCGTTTCGAAGATTTCACGGTGGATGAAGCGCAGCGCGCGACGTTCGAGGCATTCGTGGCCAAGATGCGCGCCGACGGCGAGCAAACGGCTGCCGATGCGATGCGCCTGGGCTGGGTCGTGCGGCTGGACCGCGGATTTCCCCTGGTTGCTACAGACGCTATAACGTTGCGAGCCGAGCATGCCGTGGCGTTTGCCAAGGGCGCCGAGATGCTGCCGGCTATTGGCGATTGCGTGGCGGTTCGCTGCGATTCCGGCCACGATATGGGCATGATCGAGGCGGTACTGCCG
>NZ_JADNJJ010000206.1:0-8675 GCF_015554865.1 Collinsella sp. D33t1_170424_A12
ATGGGGGCGTAGCTCAGCTGGGAGAGCGCTTGACTGGCAGTCAAGAGGTCAGGGGTTCGATCCCCCTCGTCTCCACCTCATGTATTTTAGACCCCCGGTATTCCGGGGGTCTTTTTTTAGCCGTCGCTCGGAGTCACTCGACCGTGCGGAAATATTTTCAAAAAGACGCTTGCATCCTCTTCGAGCACCGTGTTATTATTCTCCTTGCTGAAAAGCAACGGGCGATTGGCTCAGGGGTAGAGCATATCCTTCACACGGATGGGGTCACAAGTTCGAATCTTGTATCGCCCACCATCGAATCTTAAGGACCTGGGTAACCGGGTTCTTTTTGTTATGAATGGGAGCAGTCGTCGTGATCCTTCTTGCCGACAAGATCGAAAAGAGCTTTGGTGCCCGCGTATTGTTTTCCGGTGCCACGCTTCAGGTGAACCCCGGTGAACGCTATGCCTTGGTTGGTCCGAACGGCGCCGGCAAGACCACGTTCCTCAAGATCGTCATGGGTCTCGAGTCGCCGGATGCCGGCACCGTGTCGTATGCGAAGGATGTCACGGTTGGCTATCTCGAGCAGGAGACCAAGCTCGCTTCCAATACATCGGTGATCGAAGAGGTTATGGCGTCCGCTGTCGAGATTCGCTCTATGGGCGAGCGCACCGAAGAGCTTCAGGTTATGATCGCGGAGGCGGGGGAGAACGACGACCTTGACGCGCTCCTCCTTGAATACGGTCGCGTTCAGGATCGCTTCGAGCATCTGGGCGGATACGAGCTCGAGAGCCATGCGCGCCAGATCCTCTCGGGACTGGGTTTCCGCGTTTCCGATTTCGATAAGCCATGTAGCGATTTTTCCGGTGGCTGGCAGATGCGAATCGCGCTCGCCAAGCTGTTTCTTCGCAAGCCCGATCTGCTGCTGTTGGACGAGCCCACCAACCACCTTGATCTTGAGAGCGTTCAATGGCTTCGCGGCTTTATCGCGAGCTACGAGGGCGCGGTCCTGCTTGTCAGCCACGACCGCGCATTCATGGACGCTTCCGTCGACCATGTAGCGGCGCTCGAGAACAGGCGCGTCACGGTCTATACCGGTAACTACAGCTCGTATCTCAAGCAGCGCGAAGACAATCTCGAGCAGATGCGCGCCAAACGCGCCGCCCAGGAGCGAGAAATCGCCCATATGCAGGTCTTTGTAGATAAGTTTCGCTACAAGCCCACGAAGGCGGCCCAGGCTCAGGAGCGTATGCGCAAGATCGAGCAGATTAAAAACGAGCTGGTCATACTCCCCGAAGGCCACAAGCATGTGGACTTCAAGTTTCCCGATCCTCCGCGCTCGGGTGACCTCGTGGCTTCTCTCGAGGGCGTAAGCAAATCGTACGGGGCCAAAGAGATCTACAGCGGTATCGACCTTAAGCTTTACCGAGGCGACCGTATCGCGCTCGTCGGTCCGAACGGCGCGGGTAAATCGACGTTGCTCAAGATTCTGGCCGGCGTCGAGCAGCCGTCGTCCGGCTCGCGAGAGCTGGGCCTGCATGTGGGCGTGGCCTATTATGCACAGCACCAGCTGGAATGACTGAAGGAATCGAATACCGTACTGCAGGAGATCGATTCGGTCGCTCCCGGTTGGACCGTGCCCCAGGAGCGAAGCCTGCTGGGCGCCTTCCTGTTCTCGGGCGATGACGTCGATAAGCGCGTCGGTGTTCTGTCGGGTGGCGAGCGCGCCCGACTGGCGCTGGCCAAGATGCTCGTAGCGCCCGAGGCCCTCCTATGCCTCGACGAGCCCACGAATCACCTTGATATCGATTCGGTCGATATGCTTGAAAACGCGCTCAAGCGTTTTCCCGGCACCATCGTGTTGATCAGCCATGACGAGCATCTTGTCCGGGCTGTTGCCAATCGCGTCGTTGATATCAGGGACGGCCACATGACCGTGATCGACGGCGATTACGACTACTACCTCTATAAGCGCGAAGACCTTGCCGCCCGAGCTGCGCTCGAGGCGTCGGCCGACGCCCCCTCGCGTCCCAAGCAGGCTGCGCCCACCGTTTCCGCCGCGACTCCTGTTCGCGAGGGCAAGAAGACAAAAGAGCAGCGTCGGGCCGAAGCCGACGCTCGTGCCGAGCTCAACCGTCGTCTTAAGAAAACGAAGACGCGCCTCAAGGAAGTCGACGCTGCCCTTGAGAAGCACCGCGCTCGTTATGACGAGCTCATGGAATTGATGGCATCCGAGGAGCTCTACGCCGACCAGGAGAAATTCAACACGGCCCTTGCGGAATATAACGAGTTGAAGAAGACCATCCCCGCGCTCGAGGACGAATGGCTCGAGCTGTCGACGACCATCGAGGAGGAAATGGAACGTGGACGCTCGTAGAGCCGGCGCCATTGCCTTGACCATCCTTGCGATCGCGCTTCGCATCTGCGCGTTCGCGCTCTGCTCCATCGTTGTCCTGCTGTGCTTCAGCGGGCTTTCCGCCCGCCTCAACATGGTTGGCTTCGTGGTCGATCTCTCGCGCCTGCTGCCCTCGTTCATCGCGGGTTACGGCGTGATAACCACCCCGTTTGGCGGCGTATTTCGGCTTGATTTCTCCCTTGTAGCCGTTGTGTTGTTCCTGCTCGATTACGCTTGCATGCGCGCCGCGCGCAAGCTTCGCTTCTGAAAGGTAGTAGATGGGACTCAAGATTAGCTCGCTGCTTATGAGCGCACTTGCCGTGATGCTCGGTATCGTCGTTCATGAAAGCGTGCATGCGCTCGCAGCCTACGCGCTGGGCGACAAGACCGCTCGCTCCCGCGGTCGAGTTTCGCTGAATCCTTTGCGCCACATCGACCCCTTTGGCACCATCTTGCTGCCGTTGCTGATGATCGCCGCCGGCGGCCCCGTGTTCGCGTTCGCAAAGCCGGTGCCGGTGTACCTCAATAATCTCAAGCATCCCAAACGGGACGAGGTCCTCGTTTCTATCGCGGGACCCGCGTCCAACATCATTCTTGCCTGCGTGGGCGCCGCGATTCTGTCCCTCGTCGCCTCGGAAGCAGTTGCCGTCGCTCTGCCCACGGCGGTGCTGAGCGCCCTCGTCGACTTCTCGTTCACGTTCATCTTCGTCAATCTCTCGCTTGCTTTCTTCAACCTCATCCCGTTGCCGCCGCTTGATGGCTCGTCCATCTTGGTGCCGTTCCTCAAGGGCGATGCGTTGCATGCGTATTACCGAATCCAGCAGTATGCGATGCCCATCCTGATCGTTGTTCTGTACCTGCTTCCCATGGTTACGGGTATCGACCTGATCGGTATGTATTTCGATGCCACTGTATATCCTCTGGGCGACGTCCTCGTGTCGCTGGCTCTCGGTCGGTAGTGCGCTAAACTACCTACGTATTTGTTCTTATTCGATCGCAAGAGGAGGCCGGCGTTGTCCTATCGAGTTTCCACGCAGGTCTACTCGGGGCCGTTCGATCTGCTGCTTCAGCTTGTAAGCAGGCAAAAAGTCGATATCGGATCGATCTCTATCGCCGAAGTGGCCGAACAGTATCTCGCCGAGGTCGAGCGACTGGAAGCCCTCGATCTCGATGTGGCCAGCGATTTTCTTCTCGTGGCCGCCACGCTGCTCGACATCAAGGCCGCTTCGCTTGTTCCGGATGAACCCGTCCGCTCGCGTTTGGACGAGGAGGAGCAGGAGGAGTTCGCCGAACTTGATGGCGATGCGCTGCGCGAAGTGCTTATCGCGCGCCTGATCGCCTACAAGCAGTTTAAGGGCGCGGCGGCGGCGCTCGGTGCGCGCATGGAGGCCGAAAGCCGCATGCATCCGCGCGTCGCCGGTCCCGACCCGGAGTTTCTCAACCTCATGCCCGATTATCTTGCTGGCATCACCCTGCGCGGCCTTGCGGTCATCTGCGCCGATATCGATGGCCGCCGCGAGAAGTTCCTGCTCGAGGCCGAGCACGTGGCGCCGCGGCGCATGCCCATCGAGCTCACCGTCGCCTCCGTAGACCGCGTTACCATCGCGCGACCCCATCTGACGTTTCGCGAGCTGCTCGATGGCCAGGCTACGACGGAGCAGCTCGTTGCCACGTTCCTTGCCATCCTCGAGCTTGCAAAGCGTGGCTCGGTCACGCTCGAGCAGGAGGAGAACTTCGGAACCATCTCCATTCATCGCGTTGCAGGGGCTGCGGAATACCGTCCCGGCGATGCGCTCGCCATCGAAGGGGAGTAACGCATTATGGCAGAATTGACGACGCTCGGACCCTCCTCGCTGAAGGGGGCTCTGGAAGCGCTGCTACTCGTTTCAAGCGACCCGGTAAGCGCGGCCACGCTGGCTTCCCATCTCGATGTCGCACCGGGCGAGGTCGCCTCGCTCCTGGCCGAGCTCCAGGTGGAATACGAAGAGGCCAATCGTGGATTTCAGCTGCGCGAGGTGGCTGGTGGTTGGCGGCTGTTCACGCATCCGGCCTTTCACGAGCAGGTCGAGTCCTATGTTCTCTCGTGGGACACCCAGAAGCTCAGTCAGGCCGCCCTGGAGACGCTTGCGGTGATCGCCTACCATCAACCCGTCACGCGCGAGGCGGTGAAGGGCATCCGCGGCGTCAACTCGGACGGCGTGATCTCCTCGCTTGTCGATAAAGGCCTTATCCGCGAGATGGGTCGTGACCCCGAACGTGGTCAGGCCATCCGTTACGGTACCACCACCGTGTTTCTCGAGAAGTTTGGCCTGCGCAGCGTGAAAGATCTGCCCGACCTCGAGCAGTTCGCCCCCGACGAGCAATCGCGTCAGTTTATTCGCGAGCGCCTGTCTGGTCGTTCGATTCAGTCGACGCTCGAGGAAACCGAAGAGGACTTGGAGGAAGAACGCGATCTGATCGACTCCTCCGATGAACTCGATGCACCTAGGGAGGATGCACATGAGTAGCCCCGCGTTTCGGCCTGATGAACGCCTCGTTCCCATGCGCCTGCAGCGGTTTCTCGCCCGCGCCGGCGTTGCGAGCCGTCGCGGGTCCGAGGACCTCATGACGGCCGGCAGGGTATGCGTCAACGGCATCGTCACCACCGAGCTCGGCAGCAAGGTCGACCCTGCATGCGACCGTGTTACGGTGGACGGCGTCCCCGTGGTCCTTGGCGCCGGTGCCACGTATATCATGCTCAATAAACCTGCCGGTTTCATTACCACGATGCGCGATCCGCATGGGCGGCCAACGGTTGCCGAGCTCGTTCCGACCAGGCGCTACCCCGGGCTTTTTCCCGTAGGGCGCTTGGACCTGGACACCACCGGATTGTTGCTCTTTACCACGGACGGTGACTTCGGTCAGGCCCTGCTCCATCCCTCGCATCATGTATGGAAGACGTATCTCGCGCTGGTCGACGGTATCCTGGAGGACGATGAGCTCGAGCCGCTGCGTCGCGGCATCGAGCTCGATGACGGCCTATGCCAGCCCGCGCGCTGCCGGCTTCTTACCAATCGCGAGATTCGCCAGGTCTATTCCGGTCGTCCGCCCGCATACACGACCTTCGTCGAGGTGAAGATTCGCGAAGGCAGGAAGAACCAGGTGAAACGCATGCTTTCGAAAATTCACCATCCTGTCCTGGAGCTGCACCGGACGCAGTTCGGTTCGCTGCGCCTCGACGATCTTCCCATGGGGGAATGGCGCGAGCTCGATTCCTCTGAAGTCGCGCTTCTCAAAGACGATGCAGGCATCTCCTAAGCCTGCCTTATACGACCGAAAGGACGCATCACCCATGATCGTTGCTATCGACGGCCCCGCCGGTTCGGGTAAATCAACTATCGCGCGCGAGCTCGCGCATCGACTCGACTTCGAGAAGCTTGATACAGGTGCCCTGTATCGGACCGTCGCGCTTTCATGTGTTCGCGACGGCATCGACCTTGAAGATGAGGCGGCGGTGTGCGCGCAGGCTCGTTCGGCTTGCATATCGTTTGACTCTTCCGGGGATGCGACGCGCATCTCGCTTGATGGCGACGATGTCAGCGAGGCCATCCGCACCCCGCAGATCGACCGCGTCGTTTCGAAGGCCTCGGCATATCCTGGCGTTCGCGAGGCCATGCTGCCTGTTCAGCGCAGCTTCGCCGAAGGCCGCAACGTTGTCGCCGAAGGACGTGATATCGGTACCGTCGTTTTCCCTAACGCCCAGGTTAAGGTCTTTCTCACCGCTGACCCGCGCGAACGCGCGCGCCGTCGCGTGCTGCAGCGTCATGAGGGCGAAGTCGTTTCCGCAGCTCAGGTCGAGTCCGAGGTAGATGAGACCCTTCGCGACCTCGAACGGCGCGATGCCCTTGATTCGACCCGCGAGACGGCACCTTTGCGTCCGGCCGACGACGCTGTGCATATTGACTCCTCGTCCTTCACGATCGAGGAGGTCGTGGCAGCCATCTCGCGCCTCATCGACGAGGAGGCAGAATAATGAAGGTGTTCGGAGGTGCTCCCGACGAGTACTACGAGTCAGATATGGCGGATTTTCCGCTGCCCGTCCGCATGCTATACGCGATCGCCCTGGCGGTCGTCTTTGCTTTCACCAAGATCATGTGGCGCTGGACGATGGCCGACGAGGGCCATCTTCAGCCTTCCGGGGATACCGGCCGCGTGATCATCTGCAATCACACGTCGATGGCCGAGGTCCCCGCGCTCGTAGCGTACCTTTGGTCGAAGGGCCATCGTGTCCGCCCGATCTTCAAGTCGGAGTTCAACGGCAACGGACTCGTTCGCTGGACGTTCGCCCGTGCCGGCGGCATTCCCGTCGAGCGCGGCACCGCCGACATGAAGAGCCTGCGTCGCGCGCAGCACGCCTTGCAGCGCGGCGAGGATATCCTGATCTTCCCCGAGGGCACGCGCGTGCGCTCTGACGATCAAGAGGTCCAGGTACACGGAGGCTTCGCACTGATCGCGCAGATGGGCAAGGCCGCTATCGCGCCGGTTGGCGTCTGCGGTTTTCGCGACGTCACGCCGGAGGGCAAGAAGCTCATGCGTCCCGTTACCTGCTGGATGAAAGCGGGGGCTCCGGTTTCGTTCGATGATGCCCCCGTCGAGCTTAAGCGCAAGGAGCGCGTGCAGTGGATCGAGGACGAGGCGGTTCGCCGTATGTACGCGCTTCGCGACGACCTTCGCCGCGAGCATCCGGGTAGGCGATAGCCATGGCGTCATCTCAGGTCGTGCGCATTCGCGTGGCCCAGCACGCCGGTGTGTGCTACGGCGTCGAGCGGGCCCTCAAGCTTACCATCGACGCTGCGAGCGCGGCGCGCCAGCCTGTTCGCACGCTGGGTCCGCTCATCCATAATCCGCGCGTCGTTGCCGAGCTATCGGCTGCAGGCGTCGGCACGGCAGGTTCCGTGGACGAGGCCGAAGCGGGGACGCTCGTCATTCGCGCCCACGGGGTCGTACCGCAGGCTATCGAATCGGCCAAGCATCACGGACTCGACGTGATCGATGCCACGTGCCCGTACGTCAAAAAGGTTCATCACGCTGCCGCCCGCCTCGCGGCCGACGGCTATCAGGTTATCGTTGTAGGGGAGAGCGGCCACCCCGAGGTCGAGGGCATCCTGGGCCATGCCGGCGACGGCGCCGTCGTCGTGTCAGGAATCGATGACCTGAACGATATCGTTCTTGGCAAGCGCGTAGGCGTTGTGGTGCAGACCACGCAAACCGATGAGCGACTGGGCCAGGTCGTGGCTTCGCTCGTTGCTCGCGTGGGCGAGATTCGCGTTATCAACACGATCTGCAAGGCCACGCACGAGCGACAGGAAAGCGCCGAGAGGCTCGCGTCGAGCGTCGACGCCATGGTCGTTATCGGCGGCAAGAACTCGGGCAACACGCGCCGCCTCGCTCAGATCTGCGCGGCCCAGTGTCCTTCCACCTACCACGTCGAGGATGCCGACGAACTCGATCCCATCTGGTTCCAAGATGTCCGCAACATCGGCCTTACCGCGGGTGCCTCCACGCCGCCTGCCCATATCCACCAGGTGATCGATCGCCTGGTGGCCTGTAATCCAGACTCTTCTGTTGAATGGAATCGTGACTGAGCATGACGAAACCGACCGTTCCCGCCTATGCCTCCACTCCCGCGAACTACGGGGCGAGGCGCGGGACCGTACCCGCCGAGGCGTTTCGCGGCGCGCTCGTTGTGGCGGTTCGCCCAGATTCGCCCGCATACGATGCCGGCATCGAGCCGGGTATGTACATTTCGCACGTGAACGACCAGTCGCTCACGGATATGATCGTCTGGCTATGGGAGGCTGACGAGGACGAGGTCGAGCTGACGGTGTTCGATCCGAGCGACGACACGTCAACGCCCTGCGTGCTGGAGCGTTTTTCCGGCGAGGACTGGGGCCTTACATTCAACGACGCCATCTTCGATGAGATGCGCACCTGCGTGAACGCGTGCGTGTTCTGCTTCATGCGGATGCTGCCCAAGGAGAGCCGCGATACGCTCACGATTCGCGACGACGATTACCGACTCTCGTTTCTGCAGGGCAACTTCGTAACGCTCACCAATATGAGCGACGGCGATGTCGAGGAGGTTATCGACAAGTTCCTCTCGCCCATGAACGTCTCCATCCACGCCGTGTCGCCCGACGTGCGGCGCAGCCTTATCGGCCGCAATGCCGGGCGCGGTATCGAGGTGCTCGAGCGCTTGATGGATGCGGGAATCGAGATTCACGCCCAGATCGTCTTGTGCCCGGGCCTCAATGATGGCGAC
>NZ_JADNJJ010000207.1:0-9409 GCF_015554865.1 Collinsella sp. D33t1_170424_A12
TAACCAGTTTGCCAATGTAGAAACCATACAATCCCACCATATATGTTAATCGTTGCGCTGGTGGAAGATCTTGTATTTAAACTGGTCGGCTCGTGCAACCGACAGCGTGTATTCGACGATCTCGTTGCTCTCGTTATATGTGGTGCGGACCAAATCGAGAACAGGGGCCCCTTCGCTGATTTCAAGGAGGCGCGCATCGGCGGGGCGTGCGATGCTCGCAAAGAACTCCTCCTCCGCCACGCGGATCTTCTGACGAAAATCTTGCTCGATCACATCGTACAGCGACTTATGCTCAAGCAAGGGACGCTTCAGGGAGAGAAATTTACGGACCGGCATGTAGGTTCGTTCAACCATCATGGGCATGCCGTCGGCGGAACGCAAGCGCTTCAGCTTGAACAGGCGATCACCGATGCGCGTACCCATATGCTCGGCAAGATTCTTATCGGCCTCGAACTCGCAAAACTCAAGAATGGTTGTTTGCGGATCGCGGCCCATCTCACGCATCTGATCCGTAAAGCTATACGAATGCATGAGGTTGGTGGTTTGCGCGGAGCGGTCGGCGACAAAGGTGCCGCGCCCGTGCTGACGCACGACGAGGCCAAGGCGCTCGAGCTCCTGCAGGGCTAGGCGGACGGTCGTGCGCGAAAGTCCATAACGCTCGGAAAGCTCGCGCTCGGACGGCATAAGGTCACCGGGGCGATATTCATGGTCGATCTTCTCGGTGAGAATGTCTACGAGCTGATCGTAGAGAGGTTGCTTACGAGCAACAATCGCCATCTCTACTCGCCTCCTTCATTCGCGTACAGAGTCTGAACCTATAGAAAAAGGCCGTGACCCGATACGTACGAGTCACGGCCCAAAATACACACACACAGAAGTAAGGGGCTGTGCGCTCATATCGCTATGAGCGCACGGGGCCTCAGAGCCTTACCAGATGCTGGGCCACAGGCCGAAGGGGCCAGCGCCGAGCAGGCCGAGGACGAGCAGCAGAACGATGCCCTTGATCGGCGTGAAGTTGTGCTTAGCGAACAGGAAGTACAGCATAAGCACGAGAGCCAGCGGAACCAGCTTGGGGAGAACGGTGTCGAGCGTAGAGGCAACGGAGTAGTTAACCTCGGTCTCGGTAACCTCAGCGTAGGTAACGGAGCTCATGCCGTTACCAAGGTCAACGATGCCGCACTCGACGGCATCCTCGCCGGCGACAGCGGTGAGAGCGTTGCCATCGATGTCGGTCAGAGCCAGGGTACCGGGCTCAGCCTCCTCGGTGTCGATGCCCTCGAGGTCAGCGAAGTTCTCAGCATCCTTGTTGTTGACAACCACGGTGTGAGCAGCAAGGCCACGGGTGGTGCCGTTGGGGATGGTGAGGTTGATCTGCGTACCACCCATGGTGACGGTAAGGGCACCAACGACGAAGACGCCGAGGATGGAAGCAGCGCGGGTGAAGGCCTGCATGTTAGCAGTCAGAGCATCGATAGCACCGGTACCAACCTTGTAAGCCCACTTCATGAGGCCGAAGCGGCAAGCAGCCTGAGCCAGGTTGAAGATAAGCAGGAAGATGAACGGAGCAGCGATGTTGCCCTCGATAGCCATGTTCGAGGTGATGCCGGCCGTGATCGGCACGAGCGTCAGCCAGAACAGAGCGTCGCCGATGCCGCCCAGCGGGGAAGCAGCGGAGATGCGGACGGCGCGGATGGTCTGGGTATCAAGCTTGTTCTGCTCGAGGGAGAGAACGATACCCATAACGAAGGTGACCAGGAACGGGTGCGTGTTGATGAAGTCCAGGTTGTGGTACATCGACGCAGCGAGGTCGTTCTTGTTGGTGTGAACCTTCTCGAGGCCGGGGATCATAGCGAACAGCCAGCCACCGGACTGCATGGTCTCATAGTTGAACGAAGACTGCAGCCAGTAGGAACGAAGAGCCATGCGGTTCAGGGTCTTCGAATCAACCTGCGGAGCGGGAGTAAGATCCTCATACTGTGCAGGTACAACAAACTCATTAGATGCCATCGCTCATGTCACCTCCGTCAAAAGCAGCGCCCTTGAGCTCGGTCTGCTGCTGGAAGTCCCAGAAAGCGATGCCGAAGCCGATAAAGGTCAGGATAAGCAGGGCAGGGCCGGCGATAGCCGGGATGTTGACCGCGATGAGGGCAAGGCCAAAGCCCATGAAGAAGAAGCCCCACATGTCGCGGTTCATCATGATCTTCAGAAGGATGGCGAAGCCGACGAACTTCATCATACCGCCGCCAGCGGAAAGGCCGGTGTTAACCCACTCGGGGATGGCGTTAACAACAGTCTCGCCGAAGGCCTGGCCACCGATGAAGAACAGGGTGACGATAGCGGCGAAGATGAGGCCGAGGATAACCTCGGAGATGACGGTCAGGCGGGTGATAGCCTTCGTGTCAGCCTTCACAGCAGCAGCGCGGAAAGACTCGAGCATGGGAGCACGGAGCGTAAAGAACAGGGTAACGCCGTACTGACCAAGAAGAGCAAACGGGATAGCAGCGGCAACAGCAACGTTGACATCCATGTTGAGAGAGCAAGCGAAGACTGCAGCCATGATGCCACCAATAACAGCGTTAGGCGGCTGAGCACCACCAATCGGCATGTTACCGATGGTCATCAGCTGATACGTACCACCGACGACAAGGCCGGTCTGCACATCACCGAGGATCGCACCAACGACAGCGCCGGTAACGATGGGCTGATACAGGGACTCGAGGAAGTCGAACTGGTCGATAGCGGCGATAAAGGTAACCACGAAGATAAGTGCGACCTGAACAAACGAGACGTCCATCTTATGCTCCTCCTTTCAAAAAATGTTTACATGAGAAAACTAACAAGTGCATTCGATCGGATGAACGAATGCGGTTGGATACGCAAGCTCTTACGAGAACAGCTTGGACGTATCCTCGACCGGCGTGCTCGGAACACGCCTAATCTCCAGCTCCACCCCCAGTTCCTGCAGCTCTTTGAAAGCGGCGACATCGGAGTCATCGACAGCCACAGAAGTGGCCACCTGCCGCTTTCCCTCTGCCATGTGCATGTTGCCGATGTTGACCTTACGTATAGGCACCCCGCCCTTGACGAGCTTAAGCACGTCCTGCGGAGTTTCGGCCACGATGAAGATCTTCTGCTTGGGAGAAGCCTTACCGATGATCTCGATAGTCTTGTCCAGCGAGAAGAAACGGGTGGCGACGCCGGCCGGCGCAGCCATCTTCATGAGGTTCTGACGCATGGTGTTGGTGGAAACCTCGTCGTTGGCAACGAGGATGAGGTTGGAGCCCAGGGTGGAGTTCCACTGGGTAGCAACCTGACCATGAATCAGGCGGTTATCGATACGGGTAAGAAGAATGTTGGGCTCTGCCATGTTGATCCGTTCCTTTCGTATACGTGATCTGGCTCATACATTACTGGTGACCTTTTGGCCTTCCAATGAATGCCTACTGGCTAATCTCCTGAATTGCATATCGGGAGACATCAAGGACTGCGCCGGAACGCACCTTGATTTCGACAACGTCGCCGTCGACGCTCTTAACGGTTCCAAAGATACCGCCAGCGAACATCACCTTCTGGCCAGGGGCCAACTCGGTGTGGATCTTCTCGAAGTACTTGCTCTTCTTCTTGATATTGGACTTGGACCAGAAGTAGTAGACAAGGCCCATGACCGCAATGAGGACGAGCAGAGCGACCGAAGAAGCAAGGACGTTGGCTCCAAAATCAGCCATTAAATGCCGTCCTCATCGGTGGCTTCGTCCGCAGCGCCCATCACGGAAGCGAGGGACTGACGGGTGACGGCGTCCTTACCGGCGGTGACGGCCTGCTCGGCAAGCGCGGTCACGTCGGTGGCGCCGTTGCGAGCAAAGAGCAGCTCGATAACCATCGGCAGGTTGGTGCCGGTGACGATCTCAAGCTTATCGACGTCGTTGGCGATCATCATAGACTGGTTGAACGGGGTACCGCCGAGGAGGTCGACGAACACGATGACGCCCTCTTCGCACTCGGCGCGCATAGCGGTGATGGCAGCACGCAGGTCATCGCCGTACGTAGCCGCCTCGGAGCCCTCGAACGGAACGATCTGGAAAGCGGGCTGATCGCCAGCAACCATATCGAGCGCGCTCTTCAGACCATTCGAAAACTGACCGTGACCCGTCAGGATAAAGCCAATCATCCAACGTCTCCTTTTGCTCGGGAACTTGCGGACTTCTCCGCAACTGGTTGTAACCACGTGATAAGTTCTTCCATATCTTAGCACCCGTGTAGGTTTCGTCAATTTATTTTTGTTTTCTCGCGTACTTTGATGCCGTCCGTAGGAACATACGCACCGTTTACAGACTTTACCTACCTTTACCAGCTAGAGACTTGAATTCATAGACTCCGGACCAGCAAAACCGTATTCATTTCAGCCTGCATACCTCCATGCCCCGATCCTTACAAGCATGCCCCTCACCTGCTGGTTATTTATGAAGGTGTATGGAGTTGTATCATGTCGGTATACGCATTCAGCTGAAATCACAAACGGTATGAAATGAGCAGTGAACGGTGTTCATATTTTACCGGTGTTGCTCTTCCGCCCGTTTCGATCGATAGGTCGCGCATTACGACTCCGCGCGATATAACAAAAAAGCGCCTCCGAAGAGGCGCTTTAATAATCAATGGAGCCAGCAACCAGGCTTGAACTGGTGGCCCCCGCTTTACGAGAGCGGTGCTCTACCAACTGAGCTATGCTGGCACGCATGGACGGCACGAGTGCCGACAGCTGAATATACTACGGGTTTGACTCGAAAAGCGCAAGGGTTCATTCTTGCTTTTCGAAAAAGATCGCTCCCCCTACAGCTCCCGCAAACGCCGCAGCACGCCCAGAAGGGCGCCGGTCGTCTTGTCCGCCGCCGCCTCGGCTGCCGCGACAACCTCGGCATGGTTGTTATCGGGACGGCCGGCCTTGTTGGTCACGAGCGTAAGGCCAAGCACCTGCATACGTAGCGCCTGCGCCATGATGACCTCGCATACCGTGGAGCATCCCACGAAATCCGCTCCCAGGACCCGCAAGGCGTTGACCTCGGCATCCGTCTCGTAGCTCGGTCCGAGCATACCCACATAGGTGCCCTCCGCCACAGGAGCGCCCACCTCGGCGGCTGCCTCGCGTGCGAACTCGGTCAGGTAGTTCGAGTAAGCCCCGGCAACCGGCACGAACGGCGTATCGTACAGCGAATGGGCGGCGCCTTCCGGCGTGGATAGCGGATTGCAGCCCGTGAGGTTCATATGGTCCGTGATCAGGCCGAACGTTCCAGGTTCGATATCCCCCACCGCTCCGGATGCGCACGTCAAGATGATATCGCGGCAGCCGAGGCGCTTCGCATGACGGACGAGCGATGTGACCTGCAAGGCCGAGTAGCCCTGATACAGATGCACGCGGCCGGGATACACAACGACCGGAACCTCGTCGATCGTGCCCACCAGGACCTCGAACCTATGCCCTTCGACGGGGATGGCCTCTCGAGGAAACCCCTCTATGTCCTCATAGGGAATCCGACGCACCACGTGAACGCGCTCGGCCAGGGCGCCCAGGCCGCTGCCAAGGACGATCGCGACGGGATGCTCCATGCTCGGCGCGCAATATGCCGCCAGCTCTTCCTCTGCCATGGAATACCTCCTTGCACGCGCGCCGCCCCGCGCGATGCGGATGCGGCGCGAAATCAACCGTGTTTCAAGCATACCCACGTAACGACTGGGATGGGAGAAGCTTCAAGCGAACGGACGGTTCTACTCGTCGAAATACTCATCGGCGATCAGCTTGAAGCAGATCTTCTTGATCTGGACGGGACCATCACCCGGAAACTGCAGCGTCGGAAGATGCGGCTCGCCCGCCACGAATAATGCGAAGCGCCCTTCGGCCAGATCGCCCTCGATGAAGCGAGCCGCGTCCACGAGCTCGAAATCATCGGCCTCGCTGAAGGGTTCGACCTGCGCCGTTTCACCCAGCGCGACCCTGAACGCCTCGCGGCCCTCCACATCGACCTGCAGATCGTGGTAACGACGATGCGTCTCATAGTGAGAACCGCTGTTGGAACGCGTGGTCGGCGCCATAACGTTAGCGAACACCTTCGCGCCGCATATCTCATGGCACCCGCAGGCGAGCTCGGCCGGATCGTTGTCCGCCAGCCAATCGATGAGGATGTCGAGGCTCTTGCAGAATCCCGCATAGCGGGCGAGATCTTCCAGTGCACCGTAGATCATCGCGGATTCCTTTCCTTCGCATGAAAAAACGCCGCGGCTTGGCGCCGCGGCGTTATCGTAAACCCGTTGGTTCGCGCTTGGCGCCATAAAGCGCGCCGGTGCGCAATCTTTTAGGTATGCGCTAGACGAACAGGCCGTACAGCTCGACATCGGCCTTCGCATACAGATCGTTAGCAAACAGCGTCCACGCCTTGTTGGCCTCCTGGGCCTGGCTGGCGTAGAGCTCGTAGGCAACGTAGAACGCGGTCTGGGCATCCTCATAGGAAGCGCCCTCGGGAGTGAAGGTGGAACCCTTCAGAGCCGAGAAGAACTCGTTGTCCTCGTTGGCCCAGGTGCCCTTCTCGCTATCCCAGTTCTTGCCCAGCAGGCCGATGATGTACTCGGCATAATCCTTCGTAGGCGCCGTGGTGTTGCCATCGGCAGGCTGCACCGGGGCCTCGGGGGCAGGGGCCTCGGAGGCCTTGGGAACGATCTGCTCGTACAGCTGGCCCACCAGGGCGTTATCGCGCACGATCTGCTTGGCCTGGCCCTCGTCCACACCGTAATTCTCGGCGATCGCCTTGAAATCGGAGGTGCCCAGTCGACCCTCGGCGTACTCCTTGAGCTGGTCGTCGCTCACCGAAAGGCCGCGGGACTCGGCTTCGGAGACCAGGATTTTATTACGGGCGTACCCCAAGATCATCTCGCCGCTCGGCGCGGGATAGGTGCCGTCGGCGCCCTTCACGGCGTCGAGGCTATACTGGCTCTCAATTGCATCGCGAGCAGAGATCTTGGTGGTCGCGCCGTTGAAGTTGAACGAGGCGACCGGAGCATCCAGCTGGCCCTCGGTGAGCGTAGCCGAACCGGCGCCCTTGGCCCCAAAACCGCCGCTACCAAAGAAATAACCGCCGATAGCGGCAACGATCACGGCGACGACGGCGATGGCGATGTACATGGTATGGCGCTTCTTGCTCGCATCGGCGTGCTCCGCGACAGGCGTGGGCGCTTCATCGGCGGACGCGGGCTGCTCGCCGTCGGCCGCGGGCTCGGCCTCGGCTTCGTTCGCATCGGCGTCCTGCGGCTCCTCCTCGGCGTCATCGCGCACCTCTGCTGCGGAAGCCTCCTCGACGACCTCGTCGTCTCGCTCGGCGGCGATGTCCTCCGCCGAGGCGCCCTCGACCAGATCGTAAGCCGCCTCGGGCAGATCGTCGGGGACATCGCTGCGCTCGATGACCTCGACTCCGTCGACGACCTCGCGCTCGTCTTTCTTCTGTTCCAAACCCATGGGTTTCACCTTTCACATAAAATAACGGACCGTCTCACCATACCGCAAGACGGCCCGCGCCCACACTTATCTTTACCTTAAGCCTCGGCGCGCAGCGATGCAATAACGGCATCGGCGTACGCCTGAGTTCCCACGGCACCCCGTGCACTGCCCGTCTGGGCACGGCGCACATCGCCGGTTACGGCCGTCCCCTCGGCGAGGACAGCGCGTACCGCCCGGCGGATTCGCTCGGCGGCCTCCTGCTCGCCCACGTGGTCGAGCATCATGGCGGCGGAGAGGATCTCGGCGGTGGGGTTGGCGATGTCCTTGCCCGCGATATCGGGTGCCGATCCATGCGTAGGTTCGAAAACGGCGATATCGGCGCCGATATTGGAACCGGGCGCCATGCCCAGACCGCCCACCAGGCCCGCGCCCAAATCGCTCACGATGTCGCCGTACAGGTTGGGCAGGACCAGCACGTCGAAATCGGCGGGATTCTGCACCAGGCCCATGCAGGTAGCGTCTACGATCTTATCCTCGAAGGCGATGTCGGGATAACGCTGCGCGACCTCGCGGGCCACGCGCAGGAACAGCCCGTCGGTAGCCTTCATGATATTGGCCTTATGAACGGCCGTCACCTTGCGACGGCCGCAGCGGCGCGCATATTCGAAGGCGTACTCGACGATTCGGCGCGACCCCTCGATCGAGATAGGCTTGACCGATATGGCCGAATCGGGGCGAAACGCCTTCTGGCCCGAAGCGGAAACGAGCTCGGATAAGGCGGCGACCTCGGCTGCGCCCTCGTCGAACTCGATGCCTGCATACAGGTCCTCGGTATTCTCGCGCACGATCACGATATCGACGCCCTCGTAGCGCGAACCGTCGCCGGGCTGCGACAGGCAGGGCCGAACGCAGGCATACAGATCGAAATGCTTGCGAAGCGCCACGTTGACGCTGCGAAAGCCCGTACCGATCGGCGTGGTGACGGGGCCCTTGATTGCCACCTTGGCGCGCCCGACAGCGTCCAAGACGTGCTGGGGAAGCGGGGTTCCGTACGCTTCCATGACGCCGGCTCCGGCATCGCGCACGTCCCACTCGATGGCGACGCCCGTCGCATCAACGACACGGCGCATCGCGGACGTGATCTCGGGACCGATACCGTCGCCGGGAATCAGCACAACTTCGTGGGCCATCGCGACCTCCTACTCTTCGTCGTCGGTATCGGCGGATGTCACCGTGCGGGCACGCTTCTTGGGCGCATCCAGCTTAAACGACTCGAGCAGCAGATCGTAGATCTCGGCGGAACGCGCCTTGATGAACGCGCCCTTACCGTGCTCGGCATCGAATTTGATGCGGCCGGCGAGCTCGGCGGCAACGGTATCGTCGATCTTACTGCTGGCAAAATCATGCAGGCAGACAAGCATATCGCGATACTCCAGGTCGCCATGGAAGCACTGGACGGCCTCGTCGATGAGGGGCCATGCCTTGAGCGAGCGCTCCTTGCTCGTGGCGCCCCACGCCGTGAAGAAACGAAACGCCGAGAAGCGCAGCGTCGCGGAGTCCTCGTCGAACAGCGCGTCCTCGGCCCCCTCATAGGCCTCGGAAAGCTCCTGCGGGCACACGGGCACCAGCGAGGTAAGCGCATCGAGAACCTCCCAGCGGGTCTGGGCTTCGGAGAGGTCCAGGGCATCCACCAGCGCGGGGACATACGGGGTCAGCGCGGCGGGCTCGCGCTGACCCGCCAGGCTGAACACGCATGCAGCCAGCTGACGCTTCCGGCGCGTTCGGGCCGAGAGGTCCTCTGCCAGCTCGTCCAGGACGGATGAATCCTGCTGGATGCGCTCCAGCAGCCCGGCCTCCTCGGCGCTCAGCTCACGTTCTTTCTGCTCTGCCATACGATTACCTCGAATCCTTCTTGTCGTTGTTCACCGA
>NZ_JADNJJ010000208.1:0-1792 GCF_015554865.1 Collinsella sp. D33t1_170424_A12
AGCGGACAACGGGGCTCGAACCCGCGACCCCAACCTTGGCAAGGTTGTGCTCTACCAACTGAGCCATGTCCGCTTGCGAGAAAGTAATATACGGGATTCCGCTTGATGGTGCAAGGGGAATTTTAAAAAAGTTTTCCCTTCGGTGGCCGATGGCGTTTTCAGACTGAGGCCGGGGGGGTGCAGATTGATCGGCGCCGCATCGATTGGCATATCCTAGTAGCGCCCCGCGGTCGGAGGGCGTTGGCATCGGTTTGAAGCGGCCCTCGTTTCGATGGCGCGACGATGCGGTGTCGGCCGGGCTGGGGGAGGAAGGTTTCTTTTACGCGGGGTACGCGGCAACGCCGTTCGCCTTCCCGTTGTCCGCTCGATCGCGGGACGGGGCCGCCCAGACCGCCCTATACGAGTGTCGGCGATACCTTCCTGCGGCCGACAACCGATTGGCGATTCGATGGCACCCTCAAGAAAACCGCAGGTAGTAAAGGGTGGGAAAAAAAGTTTTAAGAAATTTGAAAAAAGTCCTTGCGCTCGTGTGCCGAGTCCCGTATATTAAATCTCGCGCTGAGGCACAAAGCCGAAACGCAAAACCCACATTGGGGCGGTTAGCTCAGGGGTAGAGCACTACCTTGACACGGTAGGGGTCACAAGTTCAAATCTTGTATCGCCCACCAAGAACAACAAGACCGGAGGTTATTGCCTCCGGTCTTTTTGTATTTCAGCCCATTCTCCTTCTTCGTTCTGGAGTTCGCCACAACATCTGGGCTCCTTGTAGTGTGATCGGCGTTCTCCCAGGTTTCCCTTTATGAGTTGTGGATGATTTGGGAATCGGCCAATTCGGGCTCTTCGAACGAGTCGCAGGTCGAGCGTATTGCTAAGCGGAAAACTGTTTGCTAGCACCTCGATTTACCATGATGTTGAAAAAGATTCTTACCCGCATTGACCTGCAGGAACACAATATATAGTACGAGAGCTTTTGAGCTCTTACATGATATGGGAATGAAGTTGTCGTATCATAGGGAAGCACCTCATCGGGGTGCTCTGCGGTGCCGCGTTGGCAGGGGGTCGGTTGGAAAGGATCGCTTCGTGTCCGCACGGTTTCGTAGAGTTTCAATTAGCAAGATCGCAGCGTGATGTTCCCGGCGGGGCGCCTGCCCGGCCTGGGTTTTTCGCGCTGTAAGCACTATCGCCCGACTATATAACTCGGGCGTGCGGGCCCGGGAGGGCGGCGCGAGCAAGGGAGAGCGGCACGCATGAAGATCATCAAGCGCAGCGGTATCGAGGTTACGTTTGATATCGACAAGATCGTCAACGCCATCAACGGCGCGAACCTGGAGGCCTCCGAGGCCGATCGCCTCACCGATGAGCAGGTGGTTGCCGCCGCCCGCAACGTCGAGCAGGCGTGTGCCGCCGCAGGCCACACCGTCTCCGTGGAAGAGATCCAGGATATGGTCGAGGATCAGATCATGGCCCTCGAGCGCTACGAGGTGGCCCGCCGCTATATCATCTATCGCTACGTTCAGGGCCTCAAGCGAACCAAGAACACCACCGACGACAAGATCCTGTCCCTCATCGAGTGCAACAACGAAGAGGTCAAGCAGGAAAACTCCAATAAGAACCCTACCGTCAACTCGGTGCAGCGCGACTATATGGCGGGTGAGGTCTCTAAAGACCTCACGCAGCGCGTGCTGCTGCCCGAGGATGTGGTTGCCGCCCATAACGAGGGCCTTATCCATTTCCATGATTCCGATTACTTCGCCCAGCATATGCACAACTGCGACCTGGTGAATCTTGAGGA
>NZ_JADNJJ010000209.1:0-3645 GCF_015554865.1 Collinsella sp. D33t1_170424_A12
TCAGAGCAATCTCCATAACCGTCTGGTCATCAACATCCTTAATAATCACCGGAAGCTCAGTAAGCCCAGCCATCAGCGATGCCTGATACCTTCGCTCGCCAGCAATGATCTCGTAGAAGGAACCCTTTTTGCGAACCAAGAGAGGTTGAAGCACCCCATGCTCGCGAATCGATTCACTCAGTTCCTCAAGCTCGGTCTCATTGAAGTGGGTACGAGGCTGATTTGGATTTGGTTTAATCTCATCAACAGACAGCTTCTGATCCGCTGAAGCGCTAAAGCCTGTCTCTGACTGAGCTTCGCCCATCAAAGAACCAAGACCACGACCAAGAGCTGGTTTCTTCTTCGGACTAGGCACGACGGATCACCTCCCTTGCAAGACTCACATATGCTCGCGCACCCTTATTGGATGGAGAATACTTCGTAACCGGAAGACCATAGGAAGGAGCCTCGGAAATCTTTACTGAGCGCGGAATCAACGTCTTAAACGTCAAGTTACCAAAGTAATTGCGGACTTCCTCAACAACCTGATTCGAGAGAGAAGTGCGTGAATCGTACATCGTGAGCAGGATTCCGAATGTATCCAAGGTTTTATTGATCCGACCCTTAACCATGCGCATAGATTCAAGAAGCTTTGTCACGCCTTCAAGAGCATAGTATTCGCACTGAATCGGAATGAGCACGCTATCCGCTGCAGCAAGCGCATTAATCGTAAGCAGGCCGAGCGAAGGCGGACAATCGATAAAGATGAAATCGAACTCATCACGAATCGGATCTATCATATCTTTCAAACGCGTCTCACGTGCAATGGCGCTTACGAGCTCGATTTCTGCGCCAGCAAGCTGAATCGTTGCCGGAACCACAAACACGCGCTTGCAAGGAGTATCCTGAATGATCTCCTCTGCAGGTACATCGTTCAGGATTGCATCATAGACACATTGCGAAAGCTGCTCCTTGTCGATTCCAAATCCGCTCGTCGTGTTTCCCTGTGGGTCAAAATCAACAATCAGGACTTTTTTGTTTTGATCACCGAGGGCAGCGGCAAGGTTTACTGCTGTAGTCGACTTTCCAACGCCACCTTTTTGATTGATAATCGCAATTATGCGCGTATCCTTCTCAGCCTTGGATCGCTTTACGTCTTTATAGGTCACGCACCGCTCCTAACCTGTATTTTCCTGTTCAACATGAATTGTTTCACGTGAAACTATCTCACATTCTAGACTCTGTTTCTTTATGAATCATCATCCAACAACAAATATCAGGCTAAATGCAATAGTCTGACGTATGGAAAGCGAAACCGGGCAACAACAGCTGCCAACTACTAATACGCACTGTTCCAAAAGCCTTAAAACAACAAACGGATCAATACCCTCAGCAATGACACACAAACCAATCTTACGAGCAAGTCATTTAGATTACTGGCCGCTACTTTGTAGCATGCTTGTCCAGTAGACCGAAAATTGACGCAATAAGAGTCCATAGTTTCACGTGAAACATTATGAACAACGATTCATTGTGAGCATGTTGGACCAATTAATGCTCAGACAATATCGAATCTTTCGGTCGCATCAACAGCACCCAACGAGATGCTCAAGAAACTGCAAATCAAACAGCAATGTTTCACGTGAAACAACAGAATTCATTGTGATACAACGTAAGAATTTTCCGGAACTGAATACAATCGGTCAGATAGTGATCCATCCAAAATGAAAGCCAGCAAGCTCACCGTTGTCGAGAATAGACCTAACATCAGCGTTGTTAGTGGGGGTTTCACGTGAAACACTCACTAAAAGCATCAACTGTTAGCTGAGTTTGTAAATCCGGAGTCAAATTCAATATCATTCGAAGGCAGGGTGTAAGGATCGCAGGACTTGAGAAACACTATTCATGTCGAATTAGCACCATTCATCCTAAGTCTCCTGTTGTCCAGCAGAAATTAACGGATATTGCATGCATCATTATATGAAAACCGATAATATATATCATTTCCGCAGCTTCTAACGATGTCCGTTGAATCGGTTTCACGTGAAACATACGCTGTACAAGCAAAGAGCGCAAGCAATGATAGGCAGTTGTATTACAGACTTGCGATAACCGGAATATCCGAAATCAATGGACACGATATAGCCCAAGAGCTCGACAAGGAAGGATATAATTGACTTAATCAGTCAACAGTAGCAATTCGTAGTAACTATATCGACATACACTAGTGCGCAGCACGGAGTTCTGCTGTTCCGCACATCGATCTCAAACGACTACCTCTACGAATACGTAGACAGATTCAACCATATTGCGATCAAATACTGATACTTTAAATGAGTAAGCATTATTGGAAAGGTAACCATCGATTCTGAACCACACTAAGTAGAGTCAACATCAACAGCTGTGGAATCAGCGCGCAATGGAAATACAATAACAAGCTCAAGCAAAACTACCGTGCAACATCACGGTAGTTTGAAATGATCAGAACACCGCAGGTTCTTAAAATTTCGAAATGGCATTTTAGCTAGAGTTTGACGCAATGCTTGCGATGGAGCTGCAGACATGTCAATTTGAATTAAACGCCCCAAATGATCGAGCGGCAACGCTAACTTGAAAGACATCATTACGCACAACTCGAATCACAAAAATGCCGGCTATGGACGCTCCCACAGCCGGCATGAAAATGTTTCACGTGAAACTAAGCAAACTAGGCAAGAGGAGTCCTCTTTGCAGTGCCAGAAGGACGAGGAAGCTGAACCTTTAGAGCCCGCACGGACTCATATAAATAGATTGAACGATGACCTAGATCGCATGGGAGATCGAACTCATCATGAGAAACAAGTTCAAGACCGCACATGCTTGCAGCTGCATTACCGGCATCAACCTCGGACTGCTCAGGATTACCCTTGCTGATCATCAGATAGGAGCCCTTACGTAAGAAAGGTGTAGCATACTCAACAAGAACTGGCATAGATGCGAGAGCACGAGCACATACCAAATCAAACCGCCCGGGCTCCTCAAGCGCATAATCTTCAAGTCTGCTATGAACAGCAGTCACATTGCCGAGCTGAAGCTTCTCAGCAAATGCTTTCACAGCATTAATCTTCTTACCAACAGAATCTAGGAGGACATAGTCGAGCCCAGTTGTAGCAGCAAGTGGAATACCCGGAAATCCTGCACCGGTACCCATATCGAGGACTCGTTCAACAGAATCTGGAATATAAGATTCGAGAAGCAAAGAGTCAAGGATGTGAAGAACAATGGCATCGTCTAAATCAGTAATACGAGTCAGGTTGATATATTCATTAACCTGGCACACGTACAGCAGATGATCCAAACACAACCCAAGTTCATCTCTAGAGATCGACAAACCAGACTCATTAACAAGGGTGCTCAAGAAGAAGAGCAGCTGATCGTACCTATCCTGCCCAATCTCAATATCTTTGAGATCAATTGTACGAACGGCGCGCATGAGCAATAACACATCCTTTCAAAAACCGCTGACTGAAAACCACGATACGTGAAGTCCAGTCAGGACAGACAAAAAGAAAGGGGATGCATTAAGCATCCCCTTGAAATCAACCAGTCTTAACGAGGCTGAATTACAACCCTGCGCTCGGGATCAACGCCCTCGGAATGGGTATCAACCTCAGCGTTATCTCGAAG
>NZ_JADNJJ010000210.1:0-1812 GCF_015554865.1 Collinsella sp. D33t1_170424_A12
CTGCACCTCGACCACGGTACGTATGAGAACTGCCTTGAGTGCATCGAGGCCGGTTTCACCTCCGTTATGTACGACGGCTCCCATGAGGAGACCTTCCAGATCAACCTCGAGCGTACCGCCGAGATCGTGAAGATCGCCCACGAGAAGGGCATCTCCGTCGAGGCCGAGGTCGGCGGCATCGGCGGCGTCGAGGACGGCGTCGTGGGCCAGGGCGAGATCGCCGATCCCGAGGAGTGCAAGCAGATCGCTGCCCTCGGCGTCGACTTCCTCGCGTGCGGCATCGGCAACATTCATGGCGTGTACCCCGAGGACTGGGCCGGTCTGTCCTTCGACGCCCTGGCCGCTATCAAGGAGGCCGTGGGCGATCTGCCGCTCGTTCTCCACGGTGGCACCGGTATCCCGGTGGACCAGATCCAGAAGGCCATCTCGCTCGGTGTTTCCAAGATCAACGTGAACACCGACCTGCAGCTCGTCTTCGCTGCTGCTACGCGCGAGTACATCGAGGCCGGCAAGGACCTCGAGGGCAAGGGCTTCGACCCGCGCAAGATCATCAAGCCCGGTCGCGAGGCCATCGTCGCCCGCGCCAAGGAGCTCATGGAGGAGTTCGGTTCCGTTAACAAGGCGTAGCCGTTCTTCCATCGTGTTTCAAGTAAAAGCCGCCGTGCCTCGTCGCACGGCGGCTTTTCTTGTCTGTGATACCCTGGGTGCGATATGAGGGCGCGCGGCCTTGCGTGACCCATCCGTGTTGGGAAGGGGAGAGCTATGAGCATCAAGACGGTGAGCCCCGAGGAGGGGCGCCTCATTACATGCGGGCCGCTCGCCTGCGACGGCATCGCGCGCAATAGCGATTACCGCGAGCTGGGCGTCGGGCTCCCGCCCGAGATCGCTCGCCTTAAGCAGGCCGGTTATCTGGACGCCGCCCGCGCCGCCTGCCTGCGCGCGCTGGATGTCGCTGAAACTCCCGAGCTGGCAGCGTGTCTGCGCGCCGAGCATCACCGCATGGGGCGCCTTGCGCGGCAGTACAGCGTCTCGTTCGACCGCGCGCTCGAGCTCATCCGTGCCGAGTGGCCCGAGTTCACCCGCGCGCAGTTCGACGAGCTCATCGAACGCAAGCGTATCGACTGGCGCTTCATCGAGGGCGAGCCTCGCGTGCTCGAGAACTTCCTCGATTCGCTGCGCGTGTACCCGTTGGAGGTGCCGGGCCTTCGCGAGGATGATCCGTCGGATACGACGACGCGCGATGCGATGCTCCTGCGCATGCGTGAAGAGGGCGGGGCGGCGTATCGCATCACAGCCCGCGCATGCATCTCGGTCCCCGGCGCCCTGCCCGGCGAGGCTGTACGCGCCTGGCTTCCGGTGCCCGCGGCTGCTCCGCAGCAGTCCCAGATCGAGATCCTGTCGATGACGGAGGGCGGCGTGGTCGCCCGTGCCGACGCGCCCGCACGCACCATTTTCTGGGAGTCGACGGAGCGCCGATCTTTCGAGGTGACCTATCGTTATCGAATCGATGCGCCCTATATCGATACCTGCGCGCCCGCGCCCGCACGCCGCGTGAACGCGCCCGCACCCGGGCCCGAAGACCTGTGCGAGCTGGCGCCGCATGTGGTGTTCACGCCGTATCTGCGAGCGTTGACGGCGCGCGTCGTCGATGGCATCGAGCGCCCGATCGATCGTGCCCGCGCCATCTACGACTACCTCACGCGCACGGTCGATTATCGATATCAGCCGGATTACGCCCAGCTCGACGCCATCGCCGACGGCTGCCTGAAATCGCTGCGGGGCGACTGCGGTGTGATGGCGCTCGCTTTCATC
>NZ_JADNJJ010000211.1:0-21035 GCF_015554865.1 Collinsella sp. D33t1_170424_A12
CCGCGCGCACGATGCGCTCGACAGCGCGTGGGGCGGGGCCGTCCATGTGCTCCCGGGGTCGCAAAAGCCGTAAAACGTATGCATCTACCTGCAGTAGCAATTGTGTGACATCAAGGTGACGATACTGTCACGCCATCCCCATAGCGCCTCTATGGATATTGCTCCCCGCGCCTTCTAGACTGCGGGTAACCGCACGGGCGAGACGGCGGGCGGGCGCTTCGGCCCCGCGCCGCGCCGCCGCCCGCGCGCTGGATGACGCCGCGGATGAGCGGCGAGGCGAGAGGACAAGGGATGAAGTACCTGCAGAGCATCGAGCATTATTCTACGACCCGGCCGCATGCGCCCGCCATCCGGACGTCGGCGGGCGAGCGCATGAGCTATCAGGAGCTCTGGCAGGCATCGGAGGCGATCGCCCAGCTGGTCGAGCGCACCGCTCCGTCCGCGGACAGCCCCGTGATGGTCTATGGCAACAAGGAGCCCCTCATGGTCGCCGCCTTCCTGGCATGCATGAAGGCGGGCCACCCCTACGTGCCGGTGGACCGATTCTCGGTTCCGGCCGAACGGGCGGCGTCGATCGCTCGGCAGCTCTCCCATCCGCTGCTCATCGCGGTGGCCGAGGCACCCTTCGAGGTGGTCGACGCGGCCGATGCCGTGCTCGATGCCGCCATGCTGCGTGCGTGCATCGAGGCGGGCGGATCCTCCAGCCATGCCCGCTGGATCGACGGCGAGGACCTGTGCTACATCCTGTTCACCTCCGGCTCCACGGGCGCGCCCAAGGGCGTCGAGGTGACCGCCGGCTGCTTCGATGGCTTCTGCTCCTGGGCCCGGGATCTGGGCGGCGCGCCGCGCGACGGACGCGTCTACCTCGACCAGGCGCCGTTCTCGTTCGACCTTTCCGTCTTCGAGCTCGCCTGCGCGCTGTCGACGGGCGGCTCGCTGTACTCCCTCACGCACGAGACGCAGGCGAGCGCGCGCGGGCAGTTCGAGGCGCTCTCCTCCTCGGGCGTGAACGTCTGGGTCTCCACGCCGTCGTTCGCGGAGCTGTGCTTGGCCGACGAGGCGTTCGGAGCGGATGCGCTGGACGGTGTCGAGCTGTTCTTGTTCTGCGGCGAGACGCTTACGAATGCCACCACGCTCCATCTGATGGAGCGCTTCGACGGCGCGACGGTGGTGAATACCTACGGGCCGACGGAATCGACCGTGGCGGTGACCGACATCGTGGTGACGCCCGAGCTGGCTCGACTCGATATGCCGCTGCCCGTGGGCACGCCGCGTCCGGGGACGCGCCTGCGCATCGTGGATGAGGCGGGCGCCGACGTGGGTGCGAGCTGCTGGGGCGAGGTCGTGATCGAGGGCGATACGGTGGCACGCGGCTATTACGGCCGCGCCGATCTCACGGAGGCGGTGTTCGGTACGGCCATGCTCGACGGCCGGCTCGTGCGCAGCTATCGTACGGGCGATGAGGGCAGGCTCGACGAGCTGGGCATGCTGCACTATCGCGGTCGCCTGGACCTGCAGGTGAAGCTGCATGGATACCGCATCGAGCTGGGCGAGATCGAGGAAGGGCTGCGCCGGCTGCCAGGGGTGTCGGCGGCGGTGGTGACCACGGTCGAGCATGGCGGCAAGGTATCGCATCTCGTGGGGCACGTGGTTGCCGACGTGCCGGCGGACACCTCCGCTTTTCGCGCCGGACTGGCGATCAAGGACGAGCTCAAGGCGCGCCTGCCGCACTACATGGTTCCGAAGAAGATTGTCTTTCATGATGCGTTTCCCATGACGGGCAACGGCAAGGTCGACCGCCGCGCGCTCGCGGCGCAGGGTAGGTAGCGGTGGCGTTTGCGAAGCGGCTGGCCGCGCTTGCGCTCGCGTGCGCCCTGGCGCTTGCGGCGTGCGGCGCGGCGGTGGCCGGCTACCGCGAGCGCATTGCCGCTCAGCCGTTCATGGGCTATCCGTCGGTGGACGAGGTCTCGAATTTCGATGCCATGCTCCGCTCGTACGAGGCGCGCGTGGACGACGGGCTCGATCCCATCTTGGTATTCGGCTCCTCCGAGCTCAACCCCGGCCCCGCCGGCCCCGCCCATCCCGCGCGCCTGCTCGAGGGCGGTCGCTACGGCGTGGACGTGATGGTGACGGGCCGCGCGTTTTGCGAGGACCTGTGGCAGGCCATCGAGGTGGGCGCCTTCGCGGAGAAGCTGGAGCAGAAGCGCGTGGTGATCATTCCCAGCATGCAGTGGTTCATGTGCTATCGCACGCCTGCCCGGGATTTCCAGGCGGCGTATTCGGAGGGCGCGTACCGGGCCTTCTTGGAGAACGATAGGATCTCCCGCGCTACGAAGGACGCGGTCACGGCGCGCATGAGGGCGTACGGGGTCGATCGCCGCGGCGGGTCGGGCGGCCTGTCCGCCCTGGGTGCGCAGCTCGACGCCCATGTGTCGGAGGCGCGGGCGAACGTGCGCCTGGCGCTTGCGGACGACAGCGGCGGCGACGTTCGCGCCGACGGCTCCGCACCCTCCGCCCCGGCGCATCCGCACGGCGCCGAGGAGCCCGATTGGCAGGCGATCTTCCGCGAGGCCCGCCTCACGGCGGCCGAGCGCTCGTCTTCGAACGACCTCGGCATCTACGACGGCTGGTATCGGAAATCCTATCGAGGCTGGCTCGAGAAGGTGCGCGATTGGCGGGTGGACGATGGGGAGTATTTCAGCCAAGAGGAGCTGGGGGATTTCAAGCTGCTGCTCCAGGTGTGCCTCGAGGCGGGAATCGAGCCTCTCGTGCTTATTCAACCCGTGAAGGGGGTCCTGTACGACCAGACGATCTACGATCGCGACGTGCGTGCGGGCTACTACCAGATGATGCGCGACGCCTGCACGGAGGCGGGGGTGCCGTGCGCGGATTTCTCGTCGCACGAATACGACCCGCTGTTCTTGCGAGAGTACTCCCATCCGTCCGACCTGGGCGGCGCCTACTATTCGAAGGCCATCTATCGCTATGCGACCGAGGGCGTGGTCGACACGGACCCCGCCGGCGATGCGGCAAAAAGCCATGTTCGGGGATTAACGCTATGACGTTTTACACTTCAGCTTCATTTTTCATCTTGCTCGCTGCGCTCATCGTTCCCGCCGCCGCGTTCGGCGTGTGGGGACGGGGACTGAAGTGCTGGGGCATGGCGGCCTCTGCCATCATGCTCGCCTTCCTGTATTCATCCTCCGCCGTCCAAGCGGCGGCGTTCGGGTTGTTCGTGGCCATCGCCACGGCCGGTGCGTTCGCCACGCTCGCAAGTTGGAAGCGGGGCGCGAAGAGCATGGCGGTCTATCGCATCTCGCTCGCGTGCACGCTCGCGCCGCTGGTCATCTATAAGGTGAGCGCGGTGTTCGACCAGAACCTTCTGGCGTTCGCGGGCATCTCCTACGTGACCTTCAAGGCCGTGCAGGTTCTCATCGAGATCCGCGACGGCCTTATCGACGACATGCGCGTGCGGGACTACCTGTACTTCCTTACGTTCTTCGCCACGATCACCTCGGGTTCCATCGATCGGTCGCGGCGCTTTATGGACGATCTGAAGCACCAGCCCTCGCGCTCCGACTATCTCGAGCTGCTGTCGCGCGGCCTGCTCCTGCTGCTGGTGGGAGCCGCGTTTCAGCTGGTCTTCGCCTCTATAGCACTGCATTATTACGCGCCGGACCGGTCGCTGGTGGTGCCGAGCATCGCCTACGGCGTCGCGCGCCAGATTGCCAACGCCTACCTGTACGCCCTGTACCTCTTCTTCGATTTCGCCGGCTATTCGCTCATGGCCATGGGTGCGAGCTATTGCTTCGGCATCGTCACGCCGCGTAACTTCCAGGCGCCGTTCGCCGCGGTGGACATGAAGGACTTCTGGAACCGTTGGCATATCACCTTGTCTACCTGGCTGCGCGATTTCGTGTTCATGCGGTTCGTGCGCTGGGCGACGCGTCGCCGGGTGTTTTCAAGCCGCTTGTCATGCGCATGCACGGCGTATGTGGTGGACATGGCGATCATGGGCGCCTGGCACGGCCTTACGCCCGACTACCTCGCCTACGGCCTGTATCACGGCGGCCTGCTCGCCGCGACCGAGGCCTATCAGAAGCGGTCGTCGTTTCACAAGCGCCATAAGCAGGCGCGATGGTATCGCGTCCTCAGTTGGTTCGTGACGATGCAGCTGGTCATCTTTGGTTTCGCGCTGTTCTCCGGACAGCTCCGCACGATCGTGGAAAGGATCATCAATGGATAGGAACATGCTTGAACAGGAAGTAATCGATCTGCTCGCGGATATCTGCGACGACGACGCGGTGGCCGAGGAGCGCGACATCGACCTGTTCGATGCGGGCTTGCTCGATTCGCTTGCGGGCATCGAGGTCTTGGTGGCGATCGAGGAACGCTTCGGCGTGCAGATCGCTCCCACCGAGGTCGAGCGCACCGAGATGAACAGCGTCAACAAGATCATCGACCGCATCGCGGAGCGCTTGTGAGCGCCTGGGTTGCCACGGCTCGCTCGTTGTGCCGCGACCCGCACCCCGTGCGCGGGCTGAAGCGGGCGCTGGCGCCGGTGCGCGCGTGGTTCTTCTCGGATGCGTGGAGCGCGGCTGCAGCGTGGTTCGCGCTCGCGCTCGCGCTTCTAGCGATTCTGGCCTGGTATTTCGTGCTGTCGCCGTACGGGGCTCCCGCCGCGCCCGTGTACGCGGCCTACTAGCATGCGGGCCGGCTTGCGTGGACCCGTGCGAAGGGCCGGCGCGGTCGCGCTGGCTGCGGCGTTGGCGGCGTGCTCGTTCGCGGGCGCCGGCGTCGTGGCCCGTCGCTCCGATGCGCACGCGGCGCGGCAGCTCTATCCAACGCGTGAGCAGCTTCTCGATTACTCCTATATCCGCTCGTTCTACGACGAGCGCCGCGCTGCCGGCTACGACACGCATCTCGTGCTGGGGTCGTCGGAGCTCTATCCCGCGCCCGGTCTTCTGTACCATCCCACCACGATGCTCGCGGGTTCGCAGACGGGCGTCGACGCGCTGATGCTGGGGCGCCCGGGCTGTTCGGATGTCTGGCAGGCGGTGGAGCTGGGGGCGCTCGCGCGGGATGGGGCGCCGAGGCGCGTCGTGCTCATCCCCAGCATGCTGTGGTATACCGCGGGGCGCGACCCGCAGGCGGATTACCCGGGCATCTTCTCGCGGGGCACCTACGACGCCTTCATCGCGCAAGATCGCATCTCGGATGAGAGCAAGCAATGGGTTGCGCGTCGACTGCGGGCGTACGGCGTCATGGTCGACGAACCGCGCGGGGCGCTTGGCCGCGCGGCCTCCATGGTGGACGGCGGCGTCGCGGCGGAGCTCGAGACGATCCGCCGCATCCTGTCGCCCGCGCATGATGCCGCGGCTCCCGTCATGCGTCCGCCGCGCGCGAACGGCGCCCGCGGATCGGCTGCGCAGGCGTCCGCGCCGCCGCATGAGCCGCGATGGGAAGACCTCTACCGCCGTGCGCACGCGGCGAGCGAGCTTTCGCACGAGGGGAGCGACAACGGTTGCTATCGTTCGTGGAACGAGCACGGTCTCGAGCGTTTCACGCGCCGGGCGCGCGAGTGGGAGGAGCGCGGGTCGGGCGAGCTGAGCACGCAGGAGCTCGAGGATTTCGAGCAGACGCTGTCGATCTGCCGTCAGCTGGGCCTCGAGGCGTGCGTGCTCATCCAGCCCGTGAACGGCTTCTTGTACGACCAGACGGTGTACGGCCGCGAGGTTCGCTCCCGTTATTACCAGATGCTGCGCGATGCGTGCACGCGGGCGAACGTCGCCTATGCGGACCTTTCATCGCATGAGTACGACCCGCTGTTCTTCCGCGACGACAACCATCCGTCGAGCGTGGGCGCGCTGTACTACGCGCGGGCGATGTGGACGTATCTGGCGGGCGGAGCCCCCGATGTCTCCTCGCTGGGCGCCCCCTAGTGAAAAAGCCTCCCGGATCCCATGGCCCGTCTGGGCCCGGATCCGGGAGGCTTTGCGTATGCCGCGGTGCGCGCGGACGGCGGCGCTAGTTCGCGCAGGCGCCCTTGCTCCAGGCGGCAACATCCTCGATACGGATGACGGATGCGACCGCGGTATCGCCCAGGTCGCGCGCGAGGGCGTCGACCGCGGCGTTCAGTGCGCCCTCGACGCAGGTGTCGGTGATGACGACCGCGGCGCCGGCATCGACGCGCTCTGCTCGCTGCACCGGGACGCCGCCGGCCGCGAGCGTCGCCACGGCGGCGTCCAGCGCGTCCGGGCGCCCGTCGAGCGCGAGGCGGATGTAGTAGCCGGCCTCCAGCTCCTCGATGGGTCGGATGGCGAGCGTGCGCTGCACGGGCTCGGGCTCGGGCAGCGGGGCGCCTCCGCGCGTCATCGCGTCGGCGAGCGCGAGCACGTCGCCAACGACGGCGCTTGCGGTGGGGAAGGCGCCCGCGCCCGCGCCGTAGAACATCGTCTCGCCCACGGCGTCCCCTACCACGAACACGGCGTTCATGGCACCCGATACGGAGGCGAGCTGGTGGGTGGCGGGAATCATCGTGGGATGCACGCGCACGTCGATGCCCTCGGGCGTGTTGCGCCCGATGGCGAGCAGCTTGATGGCGTAGCCGAGCGACCGCGCGATGGCGATATCGTCCGCGCCGACCTGGCGGATGCCCTGCATGTAGACATCGTCGGTGGTCACGCGCGAATGGAAGCCGATGGAGGAGAGGATGGCGATCTTGCTGGCGGCATCGAAGCCGTCGACGTCGGCGGAGGGGTCGGCTTCGGCATAGCCAAGGCGCTGCGCGTCGGACAGGACCTCCTCGAAGCCCAGGCCCTCGTCGGCCATGCGCGAGAGGATGTAGTTGGTGGTGCCGTTCATGATGCCGGCGATGGTAAGGATCTTGTTGCCCGCGAGGTCGTGCTCGAGGACGCTGACGATCGGGATGCCGCCCGCCGCCGCGGCCTCGCAGCGCAGCTGGACGCCTGCGTCTGCAGCTGCCTGCGCGAGCTTCTCGACATGGCGTCCCAGCAGGGCCTTGTTGGCACTCACCATATGCTTGCCGTTGGCGAACGCGGTCTGGAAGATCTCGGTCGCGGGGTGCTCGCCGCCGATGAGCTCGACGACGATATCGACGGCGGGGTCGTTGACGACATCGTTCCAGTTGGACGTGAAGCGATCCTGCGGGATCCCCAGCTCCTCCGCAACGCTTGGATCGAGCGCGCACGCCCGTGCGATCGTCAGGTCGATGCCGTGGTTCGCGCGGTAGTCGTCGCGGTGCATCTGGATAAGGCGGACCACGCCGCCTCCCACCGTGCCGAGTCCGATGATGCCGATGCCGACGGAGCGGGTGGATGCTGTCATGGCGCTTCCTTTCTGCCCGGCGCGGCCGGGGCGAGCGTGTTGGCGTGTGCTTGTATTCTAGCGAAGCCGCAGTCCCTGCCGAAACAGAGTTGTTACATTGCGCCCAGGGCTGTTCAATATAAGCCGTGAACTGGTAATACCTGGTGCTGCTTTAATCCGTAAAAGCGTTTATATGGGCAAATGGCGAGTTTAGCTGAATAAAGTGCTCGCCAAGGAGAGCCGAAGCGAGTAAGGTACAACTCACGCACGCACTCCACTTCGATGAAGTGCCGCGTATCCGTTGGAAGTCCGGCCGCGCGACGTCGGGGCCGGTGCGCACTCGAGAGGAGAGCCGCATGTCGTATCAAAACGCATTCAACCCTGTTCTGGATCGCAGGAGCATTATCGCTGGCGTAGCCGGACTAGGGGCTGCGGGCATTCTTGCCGGCTGCTCCGGGGCGGGAGCGTCCGACGATTCCGGCGCCGCGGCTTTCAAGATCGGCTCCATGGGGCCCCTGACCGGTCCCGCGGCTTCCTACGGTACGTCCGTCACCGGCGGCGCCGAGCTGGGATGCAAGGATTTCTCGACCGATGAGCTGCCCCTCGTCTTCAAGGCCGAGGACGACGTCGCCGATGGCGAGAAGGCGGTGAACGCTTTCAACAGCCTCGCCGACTGGGGCATGCAGGCACTCGTGGGCCCCACCACGACGGGCTGCTCGCTCGCCGTCGCCCAGGAGGCCGAGAGCGCGCATCTGTTCATGATCACCCCGTCGGCCACCGCCCCGGATGTCACGGACGGCAAGACCGTTGTGTTCCGTGCGTGCTACAACGACCCCGCGATCGGCGTTCATTCCGCCGAGTGGCTTGCTAAGAACTTCCCCGACGAGAAGATCGCCACCTTCCATAACGCGGGCGATACCTACTCGGCCGGCGTGCACGACGCCTTCCTCCAGAAGGCCGAGGAGCTCAAGCTCGATATCGTCGACAAGGAGACCTTCAAGGACGACTCCGCAACCAGCTTCACCAACCAGCTGACCAAGGCCAAGAGCGCCGGCGCCACGCTGATCTTCGCCCCCATCTATTACACCCCCGCGTCCGTCATGCTTACCAACGCGCACGATATGGGCTACGACGTCAAGGTCATGGGCTGCGACGGCATGGACGGCATCCTGGGCGTCGAGGGCTTCGATGCCGCGCTCGCCGAGGGCCTCTACCTCATGACCCCCTTCTCGGCGGACGACCCCAAGAACGCCTCGTTCGTGAGCGCCTACAAGGAGGCGTACGGCGAGCTGCCCGACCAGTTCGCCGCCGACGCGTATGACTCGGTCCATGCCATCGCTCTCGCGCTCGTCGAGGCGGGCCTTTCTCCCGATGCCGATCCGGCCGAGGTCGCCGACGCGCTGCCCGAGGCCATGACCAAGGTCAAGGTCGAGGGCCTCACCGGCACCCTGACGTGGAACGATCGCGGCGAGGTCGAGAAGGAGACGACCGTCTACGTCATCCAGGATGGAAAGTACGTGTTAGCGTAGGGTCCATCCACCTTCGCAATTGTTCCGCTACAAGATGATATCGGCGCAGGGACCAGGGCTTGCAAGCCTTCGCCCCTGCGCTCGGCTGCAGGGGGCGTCGTCCCCCCGCCATGCGAAGAAAGGGGGATTCGCGCATGTCGGTCTTCTTGCAATACCTCGCCAACGGCCTCACGATGGGCAGCGTGTACGCGATCATCGCACTCGGCTACACCATGGTCTACGGCATCGCCAAGATGCTCAACTTCGCCCATGGCGACGTCATCATGATCGGTGCGTATATCTCGTTCTGCGTCACCTCGTATCTCGAGCTGCCCGCCATCGTCTCGGTGCTCGCCGCCGTGGCCGTCTGCACCGCGCTGGGCATCCTTATCGAGGGCTTGGCCTACAAGCCGCTGCGCCAGGCGGGCCCGCTGGCGGTTCTCATCACCGCTATCGGCGTCTCGTATTTCCTGCAAAACGCCGCCCAGCTCATCTGGGGCGCCACGCCTAAGAACTTCACCTCCATCGTGAGCTTCCCGGCGCCCGAGGGCTTGCGCGCCTACAACGTGTCGGCCGTGGGCATCGTGACGGTGGTCGCGTGCCTCGTCATCATGGCGGGCCTCATGTGGTTCACGGGTAGGACGAAGATGGGCAAGGCTATGCGCGCCTGCTCCGAGGACAAGGCCGCGGCGCAGCTCATGGGCATCAACGTCAACCGCACCATCTCCATGACGTTCGCCATCGGAAGCGCGCTGGCCGCCATCGCGGGCGTCCTGCTGTGCTCCTATTCGCCGGTGCTGCAGCCCACTACGGGCTCCATGCCCGGTATCAAGGCGTTCACCGCGGCCGTTTTCGGCGGCATCGGATCGATTCCCGGCGCCTTCGTGGGCGGCATCCTGCTCGGCATCATCGAGGCCATGGCGCAGGCGTATATCTCCACGAGCCTGGCGAATTCCATCGTGTTCGGCGTGCTCATCGTGGTGCTCCTCGTCAAGCCGGCGGGCCTGTTCGGCAAGTACGTCCCCGAGAAGGTGTAGGTGATGGCGGTGATGAAGTTCTTGCGCGACAAGAGGACCCGACGCGACCTGCTCACCTATGCGCTCGTCATCGCGGTCTTCGCCGTCGTCTACGTCATGCAGGCGAACCACATGATCCCGCGCATGATCGCGGGGCAGCTCGTTCCCATCTGCGCCTACGTCGTCATGGCGCTTTCCCTCAACCTGGTGGTCGGCGTCGCCGGCGACCTCTCGCTCGGACATGCCGGCTTCATGAGCGTCGGCGCCTACACCGGCATCGTCGCCGCGATGGGGCTGTCCGAGGTCATCCCCGATGACGGCCTGCGCCTGATCGTCGCCATGGCGGTGGGCGCGGCCTCTGCGGCGCTCGCGGGCTTTTTGGTGGGGATCCCGGTTCTGCGCCTGTCCGGCGACTACCTCGCGATCGTGACGCTGGCGTTCGGGGAGATCATCAAGGAGATCGTCACCTGCCTGATCGTGGGCGTGGACGAGCGCGGGCTGCATGTGCTGTTCAACCTTACGGGCAGCCTCTCGGTGAGCGATCTCAATCTCGCCGAGGGCGGTATCGCCATCATCAAGGGCGCCCAGGGCGCGTCGGGCGTGTCGGTCATCTCGACGTTCGCAGCCGGCTTCCTGCTCGTCATGGTAACCCTCGTCGTCGTGCTCAACCTGGTGCGCAGCCGCACCGGCCGCGCCATCATGGCCGTGCGCGACAACCGCATCGCCGCCGAGAGCGTGGGCATCTCCACGACCCGCTACCGCATGATCGCCTTCGTCGTCTCCGCCGCCCTCGCCGGTGCCGCGGGCGCCCTGTTCGGCAACGGCTTCTCGCAGCTGTCGGCTACCAAGTTCGATTTCAACACCTCCATCCTCATCTTGGTGTTCGTGGTCCTGGGCGGCTTGGGCAATATGCGCGGATCGATGGTCGCGGCCATCGCGCTCACGATCCTGCCCGAGGCCCTGCGGCAGTTCTCCGATTACCGCATGCTCGTCTACGCGGTCGTCCTCATCCTGGTCATGATCATCTCCAACAACGATACGTTGAAGAGCGCCGCGCATCGCGTGGCCTCAAGGTTCGCCTCGCGCCGGAAGGAGGTGGGCGCCGATGCCTAAATTCGAGTTCGAACGCGGCAAGATGGTGCCGGTTCCCAGCCACTCCATCGTGCCGGAGCGCGACGTCAACAGCGCGCCCGTGCTCGAGGCCCTGCATCTGGGTATCGATTTCGGCGGTCTGAAGGCCGTCGACGACTTCAACCTCACGATCGGCCGCACCGAGATCGCCGGCCTCATCGGTCCCAACGGCGCCGGCAAGACCACGGTCTTCAATCTGCTCACCAAGGTGTATGCGCCCACGCGCGGCACGATCCTGCTCAACGGCCACGACACGAGCGGCAAGACCGTGCACCAGGTCAACCGCATGGGCATCGCCCGTACCTTCCAGAACATCCGCCTCTTCGACACCATGACGGTCGAGGAGAACGTCAAGGTGGGGCTCCACAACACCAAGGCGTATTCCACGCTGTCCGGCATCCTGCGTACGCCGTCGTATTGGAAGCGCGAGCGCGAGGCGCATGAGCGCGCGCTCGAGTTGCTGTCGCTCTTCGACATGCAGGATCTGGCGAACCATCAGGCGGGCAGCCTGCCGTACGGCGCCCAGCGCCGCCTCGAGATCGTGCGCGCCCTGGCCACCAATCCCAGCCTGCTGCTGCTCGACGAGCCCGCGGCGGGCATGAACCCCTCCGAGACGGCGGACCTCATGGAGAACATCGTCAAGATCCGCGATACGTTCAACATCGCGATCATGCTCATCGAGCACGATATGAACCTGGTTATGAATATCTGCGAGGGTATCTGCGTGCTCAATTTCGGCAGGGTGATCGCCAAGGGAACCGCCGAGGAGATCCAGAACAACGAAGCGGTGATCGAGGCGTACCTCGGCAAGCAGAAGGAGGCGTAGCGGATGGCGCAGCGTATTTTGAGCGTCGAGCACATCAACGTGTACTACGGCGCGATCCATGCGATCAAAGACGTGTCCTTCGACGTGGACGAGGGCGAGATCGTGGCTTTGATCGGCGCCAACGGCGCGGGCAAGTCCACCACGCTCAAGACGCTCTCGGGCCTGCTGCGTTCCACGACGGGCGCCATCGAGTTCATGGGCGAGGATATCATGCACACCATGCCCGATGTCCTGGTGGGCAAGGGCTTGGCGCACGTTCCCGAGGGGCGTCGCGTGTTCCAGCAGATGACCGTGGAGGAGAATCTTGAGATGGGAGCCTATACGCGCCCCAATTCCGAGATCGCCCCGGGCCTCGAGCGCGTGTACGCGCACTTCCCGCGCTTGAAGGAGCGCCGCGGCCAGGTGTCGGGCACCCTGTCCGGCGGCGAGCAGCAGATGCTTGCCATGGGGCGCGCGCTCATGAGCTCGCCCAAACTGCTCATGCTCGACGAGCCCTCGATGGGCCTGGCCCCGCTGCTCATCGAGCAGATCTTCCAGATCGTGCAGGAGCTACACGCCGCCGGCACCACCATCTTGCTGGTCGAGCAAAACGCGCAGATGGCGCTTTCCATCGCCTCGCGCGCCTACGTTATGGAGACCGGTCGCGTGACCCTCTCGGGAACGGGTGCCGAGCTGCTCGATAACGACGAGGTGCGCAAGGCGTACCTGGGCGGAAACTAGGATGCTGCTCGATGCGCGGCGTGCTCGTACGGGGCGCGCCGCGCATCGCTTGTGCGGCGCGCGTGGCGTGCTTCCGGCCGTGCTAAGATGGGCGCGATCATAGCGGGACGTGCAAAGGGGCGCGATACGGGTGGTACAGGTTAATCGTGATGTCGTGCGCGAGTTTTGCGCCGAGAACGCCACGCTCGTGGAGTTCGCACTCGACCGCGGGGCGCGCCGTATCGAGCTGTGCGACAACCTCGCGGTAGGCGGGACCTCGCCTTCTCCCGGTGTGACGGCCCGGGTCGTGGAGGTTGCGCATGCTCGCGGAGCCGCGGTGATGTGCATGGTGCGCCCGCGCGGCGGCGACTTCGTCTACGACGCCGACGAGCTGCGCGCGATGGAGCTGGATATCGAGAGCCATGCGCACCTCGGGGCCGACGGCGTGGTGTTTGGCTGCGTGGAACCCCTCGACCCGCAGGCGTATCGAGAGGCGCGCACGCGCGAACAGGCCGGGCGCCTGCTGCCCGGCGCCTGCTACGAGGGCCCGTACGCGCTGGACCGGGCGGCATGCGAGCGCCTGTGCCGGGCTGCGAGCGATGCCGCCCGTCGGCGCGGTCGCGCGTTGGACATCACCTTTCACATGGCGTTCGACGTCCTGAGCGCGGGCGAGCAGCTCGCCGCCATCGATTGGCTTGCGTCCCGGGGCGTGGCGCGAATCCTCACCCACGGCGGCCCCGCCGGCACCGCTATCGCGGACAACCTGGAGCGCTTGCGCGAGCTCATGGCGTATGCCGCAGGCCGCCTCGCCATCCTACCCGGAGCGGGTATCACGCATGCCAACGCGGCGGATATCGCGGAGGCCCTCGGGGCCGCCGAGCTCCACGGCACGAAGATCGTATAGCGGGCCCGATTCGCCCCTTCCTCGCGTTCATGAGGCTGCTCACGCCTGATTCGCGCCGCCCACCCGTTTCGTTCCGCACCCCGCGTTCAATCGGGTATGGTGAAAAGCGGATTGCGGATAATCGATGAGTTCCCAGGAGGTGCGGGATGCCTATCATCATGCGGCTCGATCGCGTCATGGCCGATCGCAAGATGACGTCGCTCGAGCTGGCCGAAAAGGTCGGCATCTCTCCCGTCAACATCTCCCGCATCAAGACCGGTCGCTTGAAGGGCATCCGCTTCTCCACGCTCACCGCCATGTGCGAGGCGCTCCATTGCAAGCCGGGCGACCTGATCGACTACATGTCGGACGAGGAATACGAGGACGCATTCGGCGCGCTGCCCGCGCGCGAGGGATAGCCCGCTTCGACGGCGCCCGGCGCATCGTGCCGCCGTTCCCCGAAGCTCGAGGCGCGTGTCCGCGCCGTGCGTATAATAAAGGTGTTCAACAGCTCGGCCCGCCGCAGCGGGCCATACTCTAGGATGTGTTCCTATGCAGCACCTTTGTATCGCGCGTCCGTCGGTCGCGCCGCCGCTTTCCACCGTTCGCCCCGCGTGCGCCGCCTCGTTGCAGGGGAGGTGCGGCCATGTCCATGCTTAAGCGCTCGCGCCGCTGGAGCGTTTTGCCGCCCCAGCCCGATATCGAGCAGCGCCTGTCCGCCGAGCTGGGTGTGGCGCCGCTGGTGGCGCGCATCATGGCAGCCCGCGGCATCGCCACCGCCGAAGAGGGGCGCTTGTTCCTCACGCCCTCGCTCGACCGCGATTGGTGCGACCCCACCCTTATTCCCGGCATGCCGCAGGTTGCCGAGCGCGTGCTCCGCGCAATCCAAGACGGCGAGAACATCGCCGTGTTCGGCGATTTCGACGTCGACGGCATCACATCGACCTGCCTGCTCACCGAGGCTCTTCGCGCTTTGGGCGCATGCGTCCACCCGTTCATTCCCCATCGCTTCGAGGAAGGCTACGGCATCAGCCAGGCGGCGCTCGACCGCGTGATCGAGGAGTGCTCGCCCGACCTGGTGGTGACGGTGGACAACGGCATCGCGGCGCGCGATGAGGTTTCCTATCTGCTTCAGCGCGGGATCGACCTCGTGGTGACCGATCATCACGAGCCCGCCGACATGGTCCCCCAGGGCGTGCCCCTCACCGATCCCAAGCTCGCCGACTCGGGTCCGTCCCGCGAGCTGGCGGGCGTGGGAGTTGCGCTCAAGCTCGTGCAGATCTTGGGCGAACGCCTGGGCCAGCCGCTGCTGTGGCGCTCGTTTACCGAGGTTGCTGCCTTGGGCACCGTGTCCGATATGATGCAGCTCACCCCCGAGAACCGCGCGCTGGTGGCCGATGGCATCGCCCAGATGCGCGCGACCACGCGCCCCGGCTACGTCGCCCTCGCGGCGCTCACCAAAACGGACCTGTCCACCATCACGGCCGACGGGCTCTCCTTCTCGCTCATCCCGCGGCTCAACGCCGCCGGTCGCATGGCCGATCCCTCGCTCGCCCTCAACTTGCTGCTCGCCCGCGATCCCGTCGAGGCGGGACGCCTGGCGGCCGAGCTGGAGCATACCAACCAGGAGCGCCGCGATATCGAGGCGCAGCTTACCGAGGAGGCGCTCGCCCTGGTCGAGCGCACCTACGAGGGTAACCGCGTGATCGTGGTGGGCGGCGAGGGCTGGCACGAGGGTGTCAAGGGCATCGTGGCCAGCAGGCTCGTCAATCGCTATCACGTTCCCTCGCTGCTCTTCTCCATCGAGGACGGCGTGGCGCGCGGCTCCGGCAGGTCGGTGGGCAACGTCAACCTCTTCGAGGCGGTCGAGCGCTGCAGCGACCTGCTGATCCGCTTCGGCGGCCATGCGGGCGCCGTCGGCGTGACCTGTGCGGCCGAGAACCTCGATGCACTCCGCACCCGGCTCGATCAGGTGCTGGCTGAGCTTCCCGAGGAGCAGTTCGAGGATACGGGCGAGATCGCGGCCATGGTGTCGCTGTCCGAGCTCGACATCGAGACCGTGGAGCAGCTGTCCTTGCTCGAGCCGTTCGGCCAGGGCAACAAGGTTCCGCTCCTGGGCGTCTCGGGCGTAACCATGTGCGACCGCGCCGTGGTGGGCCGCACGGGCGACCATATGCGCTTCACCGCAACCGATGGCTCGGCAAGCGTGCCCGCCATCATGTTTCGCGTTCCGCAGATCGAGGACGTGGTCCGGTGCGATTCCGTGGTCGACCTCGTTTTCGAAGCTGTCGCCGAGCATTGGCAGGGGCGCGTGAAGCCCAAGCTCATGATCAAGGATATCCTGCGCCATTGCTGCCAGGATGCATCGGGTGCGGCGTTCGATTGCGAGGCGCTGGAGGCCTCCGTCCCCGACCCGGACGATGCGGCCGCCCCGCAGCCCTTGCTCGATCAGCGCCGTCGCCTGGCCGGTCTTTCCTACGAGGAGCTCACGCGCTCGCTGGTGCACCGGTTCATCGGGGCGTCGCGGCCGCATCGCGTTCAGGCCGAGGCGCTCGAGCGGCTCGGCCGGGGTCGCAACGTCCTCACCATCATGGGGACCGGCCGAGGAAAGTCGCTGATCTTCCAGGTCCATGCCGTCCGCGAGGCCATCTGCCGCAATCGCGCGAGCATCTTCGTCTATCCCTTGCGCGCCCTCGTCTCCGACCAAGCCTTTCATCTTACCGAGCTGCTCGGCAGCTTCGGCGTGCGCGTCTGCGTCCTTACGGGTGAGAGCTCCGCGGGCGAGCGAGAAGACGTGCGCCGCGGGCTTATGGCGGGCGCGGTCGATATCGTGCTCACCACGCCCGAATATCTGGTGGCCCATGTCGACGCGTTCGCCGGGACCGGTCGTGTCGGCTTCGTGGTGGTCGACGAGGCGCATCATGCCGCCGAGGCTCCGTCGGGCCATCGTAGCGCCTACGCGGCGTTTCCCGACGCGCTGTCGCGCCTGGGCTCCCCGCAGGTTCTGGCTGCCACGGCCACGGCCGACGACGACGTGGCGGCGCTTATCCGCGAGTTGCTGCCCATCGAGGACGTCCTCGTCGATGACTGTGTGCGCGATAACCTGGCGATCGACGACGAACGCGATCTCGCATCGCGTGAGAACCGCTTGGTCTCCATCGTCGCCACGGGCGAGAAGTGCGTGGTCTACGTCAATTCGCGCGACCAGTCGCTCGCTCTCGCGCGCATGCTGCGTCGCCGCGTGCCCGAGCTGGGCTCGTCGATCGGTTTCTATAACGCGGGCCTGTCGCGCCGCGACCGCTCCCGCGTGGAGGAGGCCTTCCGCGACGGCGCGCTGAGCTGCATCGTCTCGACCTCGGCGTTCGGCGAGGGCGTCAACCTGCCCGACATCCGCCATGTGGTGCTCTACCACATGCCGTTTGGCGCTACCGAGTTCAACCAGATGAGCGGCCGCGCGGGGCGCGACGGAGCTCCGGCCCGCATCCACCTGCTGTATTCCTCGCGCGATGCGCGCATCAACGAGCGCTTGCTCGACGCCTTGGCGCCCAGTCGCGAGGAGCTGGTCACGCTGTACCGCGCGCTGCAGACCATGTGGCGCCGCGCCGCGGGCGGCCCGGGTCCCCATGCGCTGGATGCGAGCGACCTCGATATCGCGCAGATGTGCCTGGCGATCGACGCGCGCACGCCCGTCGACGAGCGCTCGGTCCCCTGCGGCTTGTCGATCTTCGAGGAGCTGGGATTCGTGCGCGTAACCGGATTCGACGAAGGGCGCCGCTTGGAGATGGTCGAGAACCCCGGCCGCGTGGAGCTCTCGAACTCCATCCGCTACCTGGAGGGCCTGCGGGCGCGCGTGGAGTTCTCGGCATTTCGCACCTGGGCGCTCGACGCGCCGGCCCATGATATGCTGTCACGCGTGAACAGGCCCATCACGCCACGAACACGATAGGGGGAGCCATGGATACCTCTGCACAACGCACTTCCGGCAAGGGTTCGGGCCAGACGGACAAGGGTCAGGCGGCCTCCGCGCTCACGCCTACCGACGAGATGGTCCATTACCGTAGCGCGGACGACCTCCCCTCCGAGATCGCAGCCGATAACTGGGGCCGATTGGCGTCGCTGTGCCGTAAATACATGGGCGACGACGACGCCGAGCTCGCCGAGCGCGCGTACTGCTTCGCCGCCGAGAAGCACTCCACGCAGAAACGCCGCAGCGGCGAGCTCTATATCAACCACCCCGTCGAGGTCGCCATCATCTTGGCCGAGCTCAAGATGGATTGCGACGTGGTGTGCGCCGCGCTGCTGCACGACACCGTCGAGGATACCGAGACGTCCTTGGGCGATGTGGCCTCGATCTTCGGCGATACCGTGGCCGACCTTGTGGACGGCGTGACCAAGCTCACCAATATCGAGGTGGGCAGCATGGATGAGAAGCAGGCGCTCAACCTGCGCAAGATGTTCCTCGCCATGAGCCGAGACATCCGCGTCGTCATCGTTAAGCTTGCGGACCGCCTGCATAACATGCGCACGCTGGCCGCCCTCAAGGAGGATCGCCGCCTGTTCAAGGCGCGCGAGACCATGGACGTGTACGCGCCCCTGGCGGACCGTCTGGGCATGTCGTCCATCAAGTGGGAGCTCGAGGACCTTTCCTTCTTCTATCTCGAGCCCGAGGCCTACCAGCGCATCGCGCGCATGGTGTCCGAGAGCCGCGAGGTGCGCGAGCGCTACCTCTCCGAAACCATCAAGACGCTCACCGACGAGCTGAAGCGCGTGGGGCTCAAGGACTTCCAGATCAACGGCCGCTCGAAGCACTATTGGTCCATCTACCAGAAGATGAAGCGCAAGGGCAAGGAGTTCTCCGAGATCTACGACCTGGTGGCGCTGCGCGTCATCACCAATACGGTGGGCGATTGCTATTCGGCGCTGGGCGCGGTGCACTCGCTGTGGCATCCCATGCCCGGGCGGTTCAAAGACTACATCGCCATGCCCAAGCTCAACAATTACCAGTCGCTGCATACCACCGTCATCGGGCCCACGGCGCGTCCGCTTGAGATTCAGATCCGCACGTTCGAGATGCACGAGCAGGCCGAGTACGGCATCGCGGCGCACTGGCTGTATAAGAAGTCGGGCGGCTCATCGGCGGCGAAGACCATCGACGCCCAGCGCCTCGACGACCAGATAAACTGGCTGAAGCGCTCGCTCGACTGGGCGGCGTCCGACGACATCGACGATCCCAAGGAGTTCCTCCATTCGCTGAAGGTCGACCTATTCGACCAGGAGATCTTCGTCTTCACACCCAAGGGCGAGGTCATGAGCCTGCGCTCGGGCGCCACTCCGCTCGATTTCGCCTATGCCGTCCATACCGAGGTGGGCAACCATTGCGTGGGCGCGAAGGTGAACGGCGCGGTGGCCCCGCTTACCCACGAGCTGGCGATGGGCGATCGGGTGGAGATTCTCACCAACAAGTCGTCCAAGCCGTCGCGCGACTGGCTCGCTATCGTCAAGACGCCGTCGGCGAAGTCGAAGATCCGTCGTTATTTCGCTGCGGCCACCAAGGACGAGGATGCAACGGCCGGCCGCGAGGTTCTGGCAAAGGACCTGCGCAAGCGCGGTTACGGCATCTCTACCCAGCGGTCGACGCGCGCGCTCAACGCAGTTTCCGAGCAGATGAACTACAAGCACCTCGAGGACCTGTTCGCAGCCATCGGCGCGGGCAAGGTGGCGCCGCGCATGGTCGGCAACCGCGTGCAGGCGATCTTGGATCCCAAGCCCATCGAGGAGACCCCGCGTAAGAAGCGCGAGGAGGCGGTCGTCGAGGCCGCCAAGCGTACGCATGGCTCGCGCGCGGGCCAGCGTCCCCAGCGCCGCGGCAGCTCGGGCGTCGTGGTGAACGGCGGGGAGCCGGGCGACATGCTCGTGCGCCTCGCGCACTGCTGCAACCCTGTGGCGGGCGACGATATCGTCGGTTTCATCACGCGCGGCCGCGGCGTGTCGGTGCATCGCGCGACCTGCCCGAACGTCAAGGGGCTTATGGAGCATCCCGAGCGCATGATTCCGGTGGATTGGGATGGCGCCGCCGACGCGCTGTTCCAGGTCGAGATCGTGGTCGAGTGCCTTGATCGCATGGGCCTGCTCAAGGACGTCACCATCGCCATCGGCGATGCGGGGGGCAACATCCTCTCCGCTGCCACGGCAACCAATCGCGAGGGCATCGCCACACTGCGGTTCCTGGTCGAGATTTCCGATGCGAGCGGACTCGATCCGCTGCTTGCATCCATCAGCCGCGTGGAGAGCGTCTACGATGCGCGCCGCATTATGCCGGGCGAGGGGGCGCGGCAGATGAAGCGCCGCGTTCGATAAAGGACTTGTAGCGAATTGCGACGGCATCCCGTTTCGCACGGTGCCGGTGGGCCGCTATCGAGCGATGGCGGCCCGTTTGTCAAAGGAGGAAACATCATGGAGCTCGATTTGACGCCGTGTGGCGCGCTCGACGTCCATTGCGTGGTAAACGGACCTATCCGCACGAATACCTATATCGCTGCAAGCGGGGGAGAGGCCATCATCGTCGACCCCGCTTGGGAGGGCGAGAAGCTCGTGCGGGTGATGGCCGAACAGCTGCCGGGCGTGCGCCTCGCCGCGATCGTCTGCACGCACGGCCATGCCGACCATGTCGGCGGCGTCGCCGGCGTTCGTCGTGCCGCGGGCGACGACGTGCCGTTTCTCATCTCTGAGGCCGATGCCGCCATCATTCCCGAGGCCATCCGCAGCATGCGTGAAACGTGGGGCTTCGATCACGAGATGCCGCCCGCTCCCGATCGCTTGCTCAACGAGGGGGATGTCGTCGCATTCGGCGACGTCGCGTTGCAGGTTATGGCCACGCCGGGGCACACGCCGGGCGGCATCGTGTTATTCGCGCCGGCAAGCACCGGTCCCGTGGCGTTCGTGGGCGACACGCTGTTCCCAGGGGGCCATGGTCGCACCGACCTCGAGGGGGGAAGCGAGAAGGAGATCATTCGGTCTTTGGGTAAGATCGGCTCCCTGCTACCTCCCGAGACGCTGTGCCTTATCGGTCATAACGATCCCACGACGGCGAAGCAAGAGGTCGAGACGAACCTGTTTATGCGCCGTGGCCTGCGCCGCTATGCCAAGGAGCATGGCGCTGCCACTGCTGGGTAAGCAAAAGGGGCCTTTTCGTCGGCGACGGATGCGCGCGAAATGCAACCTATCTTCATGCAGGGGTTATACAGGCTGCGAATGCCTGGGATATGAGTAGTCGGGCGTGGTAAAATGCCCCGTGTAATTATTTGAGTATGGACAACAGGAGGTCCAAGTATGCTCGTCAATGCAGCTCAGATGCTCAAGGACGCCGAGGCCGGCCATTACGCCCTGGGCGCCTTCAACACCAACAACCTGGAGTGGACGCTCGCCATCCTCCAGGCTGCCGAGGAGGCCAAGTCCCCGCTGATCATCCAGTGCTCCGCTGGCGCCGCCAAGTGGATGGGCGGCTTCAAGGTCTGCGCCGATATGGTGAAGGCCGCCGTCGAGGCCACCGGCGTGACGGTGCCCGTCGCCCTGCACCTCGACCACGGTACGTATGAGAACTGCCTTGAGTGCATCGAGGCCGGTTTCACCTCCGTTATGTACGACGG
>NZ_JADNJJ010000003.1:0-9027 GCF_015554865.1 Collinsella sp. D33t1_170424_A12
ACATATGGCTAACCGCCACCTTCCTGCTCTTCTCGTCATCATGGATGGCTTCGGCCTGGCGCCCGAGGGCTCCGATAACGCTGTTAGCGCTGCCAACACGCCGTTCATCGACGAGCTGTATGCGAAGTATCCGCACACCACCCTCGGCGCCTCCGGCGAGGATGTCGGCCTGCCCGACGGCCAGATGGGCAACTCCGAGGTCGGACATCTCAACATCGGCGCCGGCCGCATCGTCTTCCAGGAGCTGTCGCGCATCAACAACGCCATCAAGGACGGCTCGCTCAAGGAGAACGAGGTCTTCGTCCGCACGATGGACGACTGCGCTTCCAATGGGAAGACCCTGCACCTCATGGGCCTTATGAGCCCGGGCGGCGTTCACTCCATGCAGTCCCACTGCGAGGCGCTCGTCTCCATGGCCGCGGAGCGCGGCGTGAAGACCGTTCGCGTGCACTGCTTCATGGACGGCCGCGACGTCGATCCGCAGTCCGGTGCCGGCTATGTTGCCGAGCTCGTTGACTTCCTGTCCAAGGTTTCCTCCGAAACCGGCTGCGATGCCCGCGTGGCTACGGTCGAGGGTCGCTACTGGGCCATGGACCGCGATAACCGCTGGGAGCGCATCCAGCTCGCTTACGACGTCCTCACCAAGGGCTCCGATGCCGAGGCCGATCCCGTCGAGGGCATCAAGGCCTTCTACGAGAAGGATCCGCGCGGCGACGAGTTCGTCGACCCGTTCGTCTGCCACAACGAGGGCATGGCCGACGGCGACGCCGTCATCTTCTTCAACTTCCGCCCCGATCGCGCCCGTCAGATGACCCGCGCGTTCACGGAGGAAGGCTTCGACGGCTTCGATCGCGAGGTCGTTCCCGCGCTGTCGCACTTCGTCACCATGATCGAGTACGATCCGTCCTTCAACGTCGAGGTCGCGTTCCCCAAGACGTTCCCCGAGAACGTCCTGGCCGACGTCATCGCCGCTAACGGTCTCAAGCAGCTTCACACCGCCGAGACCGAGAAGTACGCGCACGTCACGTTCTTCATGAACGGCGGCATCGAGGAGCCCAAGGAGGGCGAGGAGCGCGTGCTCGTGGCTTCGCCCAAGGTCGCTACCTACGACCTCAAGCCCGAGATGAGTGCTCCCGAGGTGACCGAGAAGCTCGTCGCCGCTATCAACGAGGACCGTGCCGATTTCTATATCGTGAACTTCGCCAACTGCGACATGGTCGGTCACACGGGTGTCTTCGACGCAGCCGTCAAGGCTGTCGAGGCCGTTGACCATGCGCTGTCCCAGGTCATCCCGGCGATCCAGGCCAAGGGCGGTTTCGCCCTCATCACGGCCGACCACGGTAACGCCGACCACATGTTCGACGAGGTGGATGGCGAGAAGAAGCCGTTCACGGCCCACACCACCAACCGCGTTCCGTTCATCATCGTGAGCGATACCGCAAAGCTCGTGGGAATCGAGGATGGTCGTCTGTCCGACATCGCGCCCACCATGCTTTCCATGGCCGGCCTCGAGCCCAGCGCCGAGATGACGGGCCGCGCGCTCGCCGTCGAGGAGTAGGCTGGATCGACTGCGCGCCTACATGACGCCGAACCGCCCGTTCGCCTGGTGCTGACGGGCGGTTTTTCAATCCGGGATGCACGAGTCGTAGACGGCTGTATTGAAGAGTGCTACGATAATGTACTGTCTTTTGAATCTCGTGAAGGAGTTACTCGTGGGTCCACTTCAAATCGCGCTGTTCGCCGTTTGGGCGCTCTCTGGTCTGTTTCTTATCGCGCTCGTCCTTATGCATTCTGGTAAGGGCACCGGTGTTTCCGACATGATCGCGAGCTCGCTGTACAATTCCAGCGCTGCTACCGGTGTTATGGAGCAGAACCTCGATAAGCTCACGGTTATCGTGGCCGTCGTGTTCTCCATCTCCGTGGTCCTGTGCATGTTCTTCTTCCCGCAGGGAATCGTGGGCCTGTAAGACGTCGCGCAACTTGGTCGACCGACCCCGTCCTCGAATCGAGGGCGGGGTTTTTGTTTGCCTGCGCGCCCATGAACGCATGCCGACACCTGCGATCGACCGGTTGATCGCGGCTGTATCGACCGTGTCGCGCCGCAATATTCGTAAGCTGTCGAATGGATGAAGCGATTGCAGCCGTTCACGGTCCCAATCAATCCGTTCGCCGACGGTGAATATTTCCAATTTATTTCAGATATATGAACGAGGGAGGGCGGCCTGAGGAGCGGTGGTTCGCACGCCTGTGTATCCATTTGATTTCCTCCCAGCTCTACGCATTGTTTTGCTAAAACTCCGAAGTCCAATGCAGCAACCACTGTCACCAAATAAAGAAAATCCTTGCTGTTAATCAAAATCTCCAACTATTTATGCAAAAAATACGGTAAGGTTATAAACAATCAACTGGTACCGCAACAGCCTGGGTACCGTGTTTGATTGCTCGACGCAGCGCATCGCACGTCACCTGATCGGGGAGGAGCGCTGCATCGTTACAGCTTTCTATTAAAGGAGGATGGCATGGCTGAAATGAAGAACGAATTCCACCAGCCGGTGGTTGGTCGTCGCGCATTTGTTGGCGGTACCCTTGCTGCTAGCTCCCTCGCGTTCCTCGCCGCTTGCGGCAAGAAGGACGCTCCTGCTGCCGGCAGCGCCGACGCTGCTGCTGAGGGCGTTACCCTCAACTTCTCCATCAACAACCCGGTCTGCATCGATCCCTACAACGTCCAGGAGGACCAGGGTACGCAGGTCGAGTTCCAGCTGTTCGACTCCCTTATGAAGTATGACTTCAAGGCCGAGGAGCTCAAGCCGCTGGCTTGCGAGTCCTTCGAGGCTTCCGAGGACGCCACCAAGTTCACCTTCCACCTCATCGAGGGCGCTAAGTTCCACAACGGCGATCCCGTCACCTCTGCCGATTTCAAGCGCGGCTGGACCCGTCTCGTCAGCCCCAAGAGCGCCATCCAGGTCGACCGCGGCCCCTCGCAGATCGCCTACCACCTGTCCCAGGTCAAGGGCTACGACGAGCTCGCTGCTGGCGACGCTGACGATTTCGCCGGTCTTAGCTGCCCCGATGACCTCACCTTCGTGGTCGAGCTCTCCGCTGCATACGCCGACTTCCCCTATGTCTGCTCCCACCCCGCACTCGCTCCTGTTCCGGCTGCTGCCGACGAGGATGCGAACGCCTTCTACCTCGCTCCCATCGGCAACGGTGCCTTCATGATGAAGCCCGGTACCAAGTGGGAAGACGGTCAGTACATCGACCTCGTCCGCTTTGACGATTACTATGGCGACAAGGCCGTCGTCGACGGTATCCACTTCGGCATCCAGAAGGATATCGAGACCTCCTACAAGGAGTTCCAGGCTGGTAACTTCGACGTTGCCGACGTTCCCACCGCCCAGATCGACGCCTGCAAGGCCGAGGCCGGCGAGTCCAAGGACGGCTACACCATGAGCGAGGGCGGCCGTATGCTGCTCGGCTCCGAGCCCTCCACCTACTATCTGGTCTGCAACACCACGGTTGAGCCCTTCAACAACGCCGACTTCCGCAAGGGCGTCTCCATGGCCATCAACCGCGAGGCTATCTGCAAGTCCATCTTCAAGGGTACCCGTACCCCTGCCGATGGCATCGTTCCTCCGGGTATGGACGGCTACCGCGAGGGCGCCTGGGAGTTCACGGCTTACGACGTCGATAAGGCCAACGAGTTCCTGGACAAGGTCGCTCCGATGAACGGCGATTCCCGCGGCATCGAGATGGTGCTGTCCTACAACCAGGACGGCGGCCACAAGGAGATCATGGAGTCTGTGATCGGCGACCTCGCCAAGGTCGGCATCACCGTCACCTCCGATACCCCCGAGTGGTCTGCGCTCCTTTCCAAGTACGATAACATGGACTTCCAGATCGGCCGTCTCGGCTGGGTTGCCGACTATCCGATCATGGATAACTTCCTGTACCCGCTGTTCCACTCCGATTCCCTGGGTGGCGACAACAAGTCCGGTTACAGCAACCCCGAGGTCGACAAGCTCATCGAGGAGGCTCGCACCATCGTTGACGACGCCCAGCGCGTTGCCAAGATGCAGGAGGCCGACGCCATCATCGGTGCCGACCTGCCCGTCATCCCGCTGATGTTCTACACCCACACCCTGGTTGGTTCCAGCCGCGTGAAGAACCTCTACATCGACCCGCAGAAGAAGGCTTACCTGGCGGGCGCCGAGCTTACCGCGTAAATTACGTCGATTGTCGCAAACAGGTGTCAACTTAGGCTATACTGTTAATTTACAAAAACGGGATGCCGATCCTCGCGTCGGCATCCCATTTTGTGTGATATCAAACGGTTAGGGCGTAGATATCACTGTTGGAAGTCCCTACGACAGGGGAGAGATCGTTTTTATGGGAAAATATATCCTCAAGCGAGTGCTCCAGTTCATCCCGGTCTTCTTCGGCGTGACACTTATTCTGTTCGCGCTGCAGAATATCGTGCCGGGTGACCCGATCAAGCTGATCGGTGGTGGCGGTAAGGCCATGACTCCCGAAGCGGAGCTCAACCTGCGCATCCGCTACAACTTGGTCCAGGTCGATGAGAACGGCCATGCTGTCCTCGACGAGAACGGCGATCCTATGCCCGTTCCGCTGATGGATCAGTACGTCACCTATATCACCAACCTGTTCCAGGGTGATCTGGGCGAGTCCTATCAGCGCAAGATGCCGGTTACGGAGATCTTGGCTAACAAGTATCCCTATACCATCAAGCTTGCCGCGTGCGCGATCGTGCTCGAGGCGATTATGGGTATCGGCGCTGGTATCATCTCCGCGGTTAAGAGGTATTCGTTCTGGGATATTCTCGTAACGCTCTCCACCTCCGTGCTCGTTGCCGTCCCCGCCTTCTGGCTGGGCATGTTGCTGCAGCTCATCTTCGGTGTTTGGATGAAGGAGTGGACCGGCGGTGCGTTCTCGCTGCCCATCTCCGGTGCCGGCGGTGCTGCCTCGCAGTACCAGGACTGGATTCACTATATTTTGCCTTCCATCACGCTCGCGTCCGTCTCCACGGCGTACGCTGCGCGTATCATGCGTTCGCAGCTCCTCGATGTTATGAATCAGGACTACATTCGCACCGCTAAGGCCAAGGGCCTGTCCAACCGCGCCATCATCTGGCGTCATGCGCTCAAGAACGCACTTATCCCGGTCGTTACCTATATCGGTGTCGACTTCGGTGCGATGCTCGCCGGCGCGATCCTTACCGAGACGGTCTTCAACTGGCCCGGTGTTGGTTACGAGATCTATCGTGCCATCACGCAGCGCGACTGGCCCATCGTTATGGGTGGCGTCACCGTCGTTGTCGTCGTCGTTATGGTTATTAACCTGCTCGTAGATATCAGCTACGCATTCTTGGATCCGCGCATCCGCTATGGCGCGCCCAAGGATAAGTCGTAGGGGAGGGTTGGCATGCTAGAACCGAGTCCTACTCAGCGCGCCGGCATGGCCGCAACTGCGGATACCAAGGGCGTTAAGAAACCCGAGGAGAAATCCCGCACCCTGTGGGGCGACGCCTTCAAGCGTCTCCGCAAAAACAAGCTGGCCGTTTTCGCGGTCATCTGGATTATCTTCATCGCTCTCGTTGCCATCACGGCGGACCTATGGGCAGAGCCCTGGCTGGGTTCCCCCACGGCTTCCGACTCCGTGGCCATGGCCACCACGTCGCTCCTGCCTCCTTCGGCTGAGCATCCGTTCGGCACCGACCCGCTGGGCCGCGATATTCTTGTTCGCGTGATCTACGGTGCCCGTGTCTCGCTGTCTGTCGGCATCATGGCTACCGCCATCTCCACCGCGATCGGCTTGGTCCTCGGCGCCGTGGCTGCTTTCTACGGCGGCATCTGGGACACCATCATCATGCGCCTGGCCGACGTGTTCCTGGCGTTCCCGTACATCCTGTTCGTCGTTGCCATGATCGCCGTCATCGGTCAGAGCCTTACGAACGTGTTCATCGCTATCGGTATCCTTGGCTGGCCGAGCATCGCCCGCGTGTTCCGTTCGGCGATCCTCACCGTCAAGGAGAACGACTACGTCGATGCAGCGCGCGCCATGGGTGCTTCCGATGCTCGCATCATCGCGCGCCACATCTTCCCGAACTCCGTTGCTTCCATCGTCGTGTACGCGACGATGAACATCGGTGGCGCCATCCTGACCGAGTCCTCCCTGTCGTTCCTCGGAATGGGCGTCGTTCCGCCCACGCCGTCGTGGGGCTCTATGATTCAGGCTGGCCAGGCGTACCTGCAGACTGCTCCGTGGATGATGATCATGCCCGGTCTGGCGATCCTTTCCACCGTGCTTGCGTTCACCCTGCTCGGTGACGGTCTGCGCGATGCTCTCGACGTGAAGATGAAGGATGCGTAAATCCATGAAGAAGAACGCTAACAAGAACTACGTCGACCTGAAGACGCAGCCGATCCCCGAGGGTCAGCACCTGCTCGAGGTCGATAACCTCAAGATGTACTTCCACACCGAGGACGGTGTCGTCCACGCTGTCGACGGCGTATCGTATACGCTTGATCGCGGCGAGACCCTTGGCGTCGTCGGCGAGTCCGGCTCCGGTAAGTCTGTGACCGCCATGACCATCATGGGCCTTATCTCCATGCCTCCCGGCAAGATCGAGGGCGGCCGCGTCCTGTATCGCGGTCACTCACTGCTCGATATGTCGGAAGAGGAGATGCAGCACATTCGTGGCAACGACATCGCCATGATCTTCCAGGACCCCATGACCTCGCTCAACCCGGTCTATAAGATTGGTAAGCAGGTCGGCGAGGGCCTTCGTCTGCATCGCGGCTATTCCAAGCAGGAAGCGCTCAAGCGCGCTACCGAGCTGCTCGACCTCGTCGGTATCCCCGAGCCCGAGAAGCGCGTCAACGAGTATCCGCACCAGTTCTCCGGCGGTATGCGTCAGCGCGTCATGATCGCCATGGCCCTTGCGTGCGACCCCGATATCCTCATCGCCGACGAGCCCACCACCGCGCTGGACGTTACCATCCAGGCGCAGATCATCGAGCTCATGCAGGAGATGCAGGAGAAGAACGGCAACGCCATCGTCATGATCACCCATGACCTGGGCGTCGTCGCCGATATCGCCGATAAGATCATGGTCATGTACGCCGGCCGTCCGGTCGAGTTCGGTACTGCCGACGAGATTTTCTACGATAGCCGTCATCCCTATACGTGGGGCTTGATCCGCTCGATTCCCGAGCAGGCTATCGACGAGAAGAAGCCGCTTACGCCGATTCACGGCAACCCGCCGTCCCTCATGAACCTTCCCGCTGGCTGCCCCTTCGCTCCGCGTTGCCCGTACGCCCAGGATATCTGCCACGAGAAGCTTCCCGAGCACGTTACCACCGAGACGGGTCACTATTCCGCCTGCCACTTCGCCGGCGATATGGACTTCGTCAAGAAGAACGCTCCGAATACCTCTCGCTCGCGTGGCAAGATCGCTACCGGCACTCCTGACGTCCTCGACCCTTCCGTGATTGGAGGTAGGGCTTAATGGCCGATAAGACCCCGCTGCTCAAAGTCGAGCACCTGTGCAAGGAATTTCCCGCTGAGTCCGGTACCTTCGGCGGCCGTTTCGCTAAGCGTTTCGTCTCCGCTGTGAACGACGTTTCGTTCGAGATCTATCCTGGCGAGACCTTCGGCCTGGTTGGCGAGTCTGGTTGCGGCAAGTCTACGACTGGTCGTACCATCATGCACCTCACGTCGCCCACTTCGGGCAAGGTGTACTTCCAGGGCCGCGATATCTCCGAGATGAGCAAGAAGGAGCTCAAGGAGATGCGCCGCGATATGCAGTTCATCTTCCAGGATCCGTATGCGTCGCTGAATCCGCGCATGACGATCGGCGAGATCGTCTCCGAGCCCATGACCATCCATGGTATCGGCACCAAGGAGGAGCGCATCGAGCGCGTTCGCGAGTTGCTGCAGGTCGTCGGCCTCAATCCCGAGCACATCAATCGCTATCCGCATGAGTTCTCCGGTGGCCAGCGTCAGCGTGTCGGCATCGCCCGTGCCTTCATCCTTCGTCCGAAGCTTATCATCTGCGATGAGCCCGTATCCGCTCTCGACGTTTCGATCCAGGCTCAGGTCCTTAACCTGCTGAAGGAGCTTCAGGACAAGTACGGCACCGCGTATCTGTTTATCGCGCACGATCTTTCGGTCGTCCAGCACATCTCCGATCGCGTAGCCGTTATGTATCTCGGCAAGATGGTCGAGCTTTCTGACTGGAAGACGCTCTACACCGAGCCTCATCATCCGTATACGCAGTCTCTGCTGTCTGCTGTTCCGGTTCCCGATCCCGATATCCAGAAGACGCGTAAGCGCATTATTCTGGCCGGTGACCCGCCGTCGCCCATCGATCCGCCCTCGGGCTGCCGCTTCCACACCCGCTGCCCCATGGCACAGGACATCTGCAGCAAGGAGATCCCCGGCTTCGATGAGGTCGCTTCCGGGCACTACTGTGCATGCCACTTCGCCAAGCCGTTCCCCATCAAGGAGAGCCATATCAACCTGTAAGGGTTTTGACGGCAACGCCGACTACCCGGTTCATACCTGGCGCGTCTCTTCGGAGGCGCGCCTATTTTTATGCGTATCGCACGAAAGGGCTTTCCGATTCCTGTTAATCAGGCGCGATCGGCGGGGAAGTGGTGTTGGAGCGGTGGGCCATCTTTGCACTTATTGCATTATCTATCTGCGATAGTGTTGAATGAATCGGTGTGCGATCGACTTCGGGAAAACTTTCTCAAATATTTTTAAAATTGTACTTGCACAAGCTGGGACCGTAGGTTATTATCTTCCTTGTTGCGAGCGAGAGAGCAAACGACCGCGAGCAATCGAATCGTCGGAGTGGCGGAATTGGCAGACGCGCTAGCTTGAGGTGCTAGTGACCATTTCTCGGTCATGCGGGTTCAAGTCCCGCCTCCGACACCATCGAATAGTAACGCGGACCTTCGGGTCCGCGTTTTTTGTATAACTACGCATCTTGGCTTCTTTCGCTGT
>NZ_JADNJJ010000212.1:0-9224 GCF_015554865.1 Collinsella sp. D33t1_170424_A12
GTGCAGGTCTGGCAGCACCCCTTCAGCGTGAGCGGCTACTATTTCGCCAACAGCACGGCTGACGCCGCTACGGGCACGGGCACCAACGCGCCCATCGATACGTTCCTCAGCAAGGAGCACAAGGACCTGCTGCGCGGCTCGCTGAAGGAGTACGCCTCCATCGGCGGTCACGACCTGGTTGCCAACATCGTCGAGGAGGCCTGGAACCACCAGTCCTATTACGGCGACACCTCCATGGTCACCTGGATCTTGAACGATAAGGGCGAGTGGACCTTCGACTACACGCTCTTCGATAAGTGGATCGCGTTCGCCACCGAGTGCGGCGTCATCGATCCCGCGACCGATCTGGGCCAGATCAAGTGCTACTCCATGGTGTCGTGGGGCGGCTTCAAGTACAAGGACGCCGAGACCGGCGAGATGAAGTCCTATAACATGCAGCTCAACGGCAACAACCCCGAGGGTGAGGCCGCATGGACCGCGTTCCTGAAGGACTTCTACAAGCACTGCCAGGAGCTTGGCATCTGGGATATCACCTACATCTCGATGGACGAGCGCGATTACGGCCAGCTGAAGCCGGTCGTCGACCTGGTTTCCGCCGTTGAGGAGGAGCTTGGCATCAACATCAAGCTGAGCTCCGCGCTCAACGTGAGCACCGACCAGAACATCGTGTCGCTCTCCGATAAGATCGACGACATCTCGGTGAATACCGGCAACGTCGACGACGGCTTCCGCGGCCTGGCCGACGCCCGCGCCGCCAAGGGCTTCACCACCACGATCTACAACTGCACCGGCAACTATCCGGGTAACTTCATGATCTCCGACCCGGGCGACAACTACTGGGCCATGTGGTACGCCATGTCCTCCCATGCCGATGGCTTCATGCGCTGGGCTTGGGATAACTGGACCAACGATATGTTCGGCAACGCCACCTATCGTTATTGGGAGCCGGGTGACGGCTGGTACATCTACCCGCTCGAGAGCGCCGATGACCTGGCCGAGAACCCCGATGGCTTCTACAGCACGCCCCGCTACGAGATGTTCAAGCAGGGCATCCGCGATGTGTGTAAGGCCAAGTACCTGGTTCAGAACGAGAAGGTCGCCGACCGCGTGATGGAGCTGGTCGAGTCCCTGCAGGTGCCGCGTGCGACCACCGTCCACGGTGCCGCCGTCGCGCAGAACGAGGAGCAGCGCATGCTGGCCCATAGCGAGACGGACCGCATGTACGACGGCATCAACGAGATCGCCCGCGAGCTCGCGCCCGCTCCCGAGCCCGAGCCGCAGCCCGATCCGAAGCCGGAACCCCAGCCGCAGCCGCAGCCGCAGCCGCAGCCCCAGCCCCAGCCTGAGCAGAAGCCGGAAGGCGGCCAGGGTGCTACCGGCAAGCCGAACGGCGGCCAGGGCAAGCCCGGCACCGACGGCCCCCTTGCCCAGACGGGCGATCCCGCGCTGTTCGCCCTCGTGGCGACGGGCGCCCTCGGCGCGAGTGCGGTGGCAGCCGGCTACCGCGCGCGCAAACGCTCTCGCTAGAAGCGACGTCGCGCACGAGTGATGCGCGCATCGCATTGACGCGCGATCCGTGAAAACAAGGAAGCCTCCCTTCCCGTTGATGGGAAGGGAGGCTTCCTGCGTTATCGGCGGGATGGCCGTCCGGTGCGATATGGTGCGGGCGGCTGCCTGCGCGCGCCGTCCTACAGGTTGTAGAGCGTGCGGAACTTGCCGCCGAGGTAGTCGCAGTAGAACGTCGCATCGAACGGCGCCCCGCAGGCGCCCTGTACGAGCTCGGGAGCGTCCTTGCCGCGGCCCCAGCGCCAGATGTTCTCGCCCAGCCAGGCGCGAACCGGAGCGAGGTCGCCCGCCGCGCAGGCGGCTTCGAGGTCCACGCCCGCCGCCTTCATGGCGGGCACGTACTGCGCGTCGTAGGCGCTGCCCAGCGCGTAGCTGGGGAAGTAGCCGAATGCGCCGCCCGACCAATGGGTGTCCTGCAGCGCGCCCTCGGTATGCGTGGGTACGTCGAGGCCCAGGTATTGCTTGGTCTTCTCGGCCCACAGCCCCGGGATGTCCTTGGCGGTAGCCTCGCCCGCGAACAGCAGGCGCTCGATCTCGTAGCGGATCATGATGTGGAGCGGGTAGGTGAGCTCGTCGGCGTCGCAGCGGATGAGGTTGGGGCGCGCGATGTTGACGGCGCGGTACAGCTCGTCCTCGCCCACGTTGCCGTAGACCTCCGGCGCGTGGCGACGCAGCAGCTGGAGCAGCGGTCCCATGAAGGCGCGGGAGCGCCCGACGGTGTTCTCGAAGAAGCGGCTCTGGCTCTCGTGGATGCCCATGGAGGTGCCGCCCTCCAGGCAGGTGAACGCGTACGCGGGGTCGACGCCCAGCTCGTAGATGGCGTGGCCGGCCTCGTGGATGATCGAGTAGACGTTGCTCATGGCGTTGTCTTCGTAGATGTGCGTGGCCACGCGGGCGTCGCCGGCGCTGAAGCCCTCGGAGAACGGATGCTCGGTGAAGGCGAGCGTGGTGGATGCCATGTCGAGCCCCACGAGCTTCATGAGGTCGAAGGAGAGCGCGCGCTGGGCCGCCTCGGGGATGCGAGCGTTCAGGAAGGCCGCCTCGGGTTGCTCGCCGCGTTCGGAGATGTCATGCACCAGCGGCACGACGGTCTCGCGGACCTGGGCGAAGAACGCGTCGTAGGCGGCGGCGTCCATGCCGCGCTCGTACTGGTCGAGCCAGACGTCGTACGGGTCGCGCGTGCTATCGAGGTAGCCGGCCTGGCGCTTGAGCGCCTCGACCATGCGGTCGATGTAGGGCTCGAAAGAGTCCCAGTCGTTGGCGCCCTTGGCCTTGTGCCACACGGCATCGGCTTCGCAGGTCAGGCGGCTCCAACTCTCCACCTCCTCCTTGGGGAAGGCGAGGGCTTCGCGCTGGTCGCGCTCGAAGACGCGCAGCTCATCGGCTAGCTGCTCGTCGGTGAGCTTGCCCTTGGAGAACGCCTTGTTGAGCTTGCGGACGAGCTTTTGCGCGCGCTCGCTGGTAAGCAGCTCGTGGTGCTCGCCGGCGAGCGTCGCCATGGCCTCGCCGCGTGCGGCGGCACCGTTTTCCGGCGCGACGGTGGCGCCGTCGAACTCGGCGATCTTCAGCAGGTAGGAGCGGGTCCAGAGGTCGCGCTCAAGGGCGCGGAACTCCTCGGCGCGCTGCGGGGCCTGGCAGACGTGGCCCTCTTCGTGGCCGTGGTAGCAGCAGCCGTCGCCGTCGTGCTCCTGGTCGCGTTCGTGCTTGCCGCAGCATTCGTCGGCGCGCTCGGATTGCTTTTTATGCTTACCGCAGCAGCTGCCGTCTTTCTTGTAGTTGCCGCAACATGATTCGTCGTGCTTATGCTTGCCCATGGGGCCTCCTTGCATATCGAAGTGGTCCATCGAACAGCAGTGTACCCGTACTCGCGGGGTTATGACGCTTATGACTCCCCCTGTTCGGTTGTTTGACGACGCGGGCTGATGGGGAACGGGTGGGTGCAAGATGACAGTCCTCCTTAGGAATTGCAGCAACGATAGCGTACAAATTATGTGAAATGTCTCCGAAAATAGGTGAACGATGCAAATAGGTTAACAACTATTGTTAGAATCCTCTCCGCTGTATGGACGCCCGGCGGGGCGACGATAACGTGAGGGATAGGTTTCTATGCTGCATTCTCAGGAGCACGACAACCCATCGGTGCAGGCGGGACGCCGGGGCAAGGGCATCGTCGGCCGCGTCATCGCGGTGTTGGCGGGCGTGTGCCTGGCGGCCGCGGGCGTGGCGCTGCTCATGTTTGGCGGAGAGCTCAAGACGCTCGGCACGATCGAGAAGGTCGACGAGTATCCGCTTTATACCATGGATTACGCGGCCGATTACGGCCTGGATGAGTTTCTCGAGCAGGGCGGCGCCTCCAACGACGCCGAGCTCATCGACTTCGTGGTGGGCCGCCTGTTGAAGGGCCTTCCCATCAAGATCGAGCTTCCCAACCTGGCGTGTTCGACCTTCAATGCGAAGACGCCCGAGGGCGAGGCGCTGTTCGGCCGCAACTTCGACCTGGAGTTCTCGCCCGGCATGATGGTGCGCACGACGCCGAAGGACGGGTACGCCTCGATCTCGATGGTGAATCTGGCGTTTATCGGCTATGGCGAGGATAAGCTGCCTGACGATTTTGCTTCGAGTATCGTGTCGCTTGCCGCTCCGTTCGCCCCCCTCGACGGCGTGAACGAAAAGGGCCTGGCCGTGGGCGTGCTGCTTATCGACACCGAGGCCACGCACCAGCAAACCGAGCGCGTGGACATCACCACCACTACGGCGATTCGACTGATGCTCGATCGCTGCGCTACGGTGGACGAGGCCGTCGAGCTGCTGTCCAGCTATGACATGCATGCGTCGGGCAACCGCTGCTACCACTTCCAGATCGCCGATGCGAGCGGTAAAAGCGTGGTCGTCGAGTACATCGATAACGAGATGCGTCTGGTGGAACCCGGTGAGGAAGGTTACCAGGCGGCAACGAACTTCCTGCTCACGCCGGGCGAGTACGACTTCGGCGGCGGCCAGGACCGCTACGAGACCGTGATGGGCGCGCTCGATGCCGCCGACGGCGTGATGACGGAGGCGGAAGCGATGGATACCCTGCAAAGCGTCAGCCGCGAAGTCAAGATCAAGGATAACGGCGAGGTCTTTCAAACGCAGTGGTCGGTCGTGTACAACCTGGACCGCGCATCGGCCACGGTGTGCATGGGCGGTAAGTACGACGAGTTGCATGAGATCACGGTAGCGAGGCAATAGGACCGTAGGAAAATGCGGGGGTTTGAATAAATGCATAAAACTTGCTCGCCACTGCATAAGAAATCATAACGAAACGGCTCCGGTGCGTTATCTGCGCATTCGGAGCCGTCTCGTTGGCACTAAATGTCATTTTTGAGTCCGCTTAGAGCCTGTTTGGTTGACCGGCTCTTCATTTTTATGCTGGCGGAGAAGCTTTCCCCTCGTGTGGGAGCGCGAAATCGGCCGAGTTACTACACATCTGATGATAAAAAGCGCTTGCAGGAAGTATGCACGCTGTTTTTAGAGAGCCAAAAGACTCAAAATCTGCATTTAGTGCCAGCTGGACCTTTCGTCCGGGGAGAATCGGGTTTTGGCGCTATGATTCCGCCTGCAAGGTACCGCCCTGGGCCATCGCGATGCCCTGCTCGATACCGTCCAAGCCCAGGCGGCCCTGCCCGTAGGCCACCAGGTTCCCCTCGGCGTCAACCAGGTACGTCACGGGAACAGCGTTGACGCCATATGCGCTGGCGGCTGACATCTCGGTGTCGAAATAGATCGGGAACGTGTAGCCCTTCTCCTCGATATAGGTGCGGGCAACGTCTTGCGTCTCGCTGCCGGCGGTGAGGTTCACCATCATGAAATGGACGTTGTCGCCATAGGCGGCGTACGCCTCCTCGAAGTCGGGCATGCCGGTTTTGCATACGCCGCACCAGCTGGCCCAGAAGCTCACCACCACGGGCTTGCCGCGCAAGTCGGAGAGCTTGACTTCGTTGCCGTCGCGATCGAGCACGGTGAAATCGGGCGCCGGCTCGGGCTTGGGGTCCGTGTCCGCGCTGACCGAGTCCTGCGGTTGCTTGCCTGCCGGTGCGGCAGCGGGAACGGGGGTCGTGGGCGCGTCGCCCATGGTGCTGTAAAGCACCGCGGCGCCACCGATCACCGCTGCGAGTGCGAGCGAGCCCACGAGTGCGAGTTGCTTGTTGTTCATAGGTGGTCCTTTCGAGTGCTCGTATGGGGGCGTGGGTGTGCGAACGTGCGGCGGCGCGCTATGACAGCGCGCCTACCAGGCCGGTCATGGCTCCGGTGGCCATGAGGACGCCCATGGCTATCAGCAGCGCACCGCTTGCCTTGGTGATTGCGTCATAGTGCCGCTTGATAACATCGAATGCTCCTTTGAGCTGGTCGATCAGCAGGGCGCTGGCGAAGAACGGAATACCGAGCCCGGCGGAGTAGGCGAGCAGCATGAGCATGCCCTCGATGACATGGCCCTGCTGCCCGGCAAGCATGAGGGCGGAGCCCAGAAAGGCGCCGACGCACGGAGTCCAGCCGAGCGAGAAGACCGCGCCCAGGGCGAGGGCGGAAAAGAAGCCAAGGTCGCGGACGGCGGCAGCACGCCGTGCTCCATGGAACAGGCCGGGCTTGATGACGCCGAGGAAGTTGAGGCCCAGCATGATGACCACGCTGCCGCATACGACGTTCACCACGGTCTGGTATTCGCGCAACAGGCCGCCGATGGAGCCGGCCAGCGCGCCCATCGTAACGAATACCAGCGTGAATCCCAGGATGAAGCCGAGGGCGTTCCGTGCCGTCGCCCCGCTTTCGCGCGTCGAGTCGCCGGCGAAGTACGCTATGTAGACGGGAAGCATGGGCAGCAGGCACGGTGAGATGAAGGTGATGATGCCTTCAAGAAAGGCGGCGACATAGGGCATGCGGGAACCTCCGCGGTTGGATGGCGTTACAGGTCTGATGCTGCCCAGTTTAAAGGAGCAGACAGGTTTCTGCGGGTGATAAAGTCACAAATCCTATGGTTGCAGCGTAGGGGCGCCCGGGCCGCTGGGAGGGGTAAAGCGCGCCGTCTGGCGAGCGGGCTGCCGTGCGACGGCGCGCTCGATTCATACTTACCAAATGGTATTGACAGATCGCGGGCGTTCGACAGGCGCCGTGCGATACGAAGCGATGCGTTCCGGGTCCCGGCTTGCGCAGACGGTGCCTTCGGACGCGTTTCCTATGTTAGGAGGACCATGTCTGCTTTCCGTTCCACCTCGTGGCGCCGCGCGACGCGCCTTGTCATCTCCGGTGCGCTCACCCTGGGCGTCGTGGCCGCCCCCGCTTTGCTGCCCCCTCCTGCGGCGTATGCTGCGCAGCAGCAGAGCTCGCAGGAGCTGTGCGAGCTGGTGAACCCCGTGCTTCAAAGCTACGTTCCCGCAGCGGGGGAGCCGTGGTCGTTCGAATCGACGTCGCGCATCATCGTCAATGCGAGCGAGGCCAACCTTAAAAACGAGCGCCTCGCCGAGGTCGTCAACCTCATGAATGCCGAGTACGCCGAAAAGGAGCTCGTCGCCGGCTTCATGGGTATGGTCTACGCCCCCGCCGACTCCGCTGCCGCCGCCGACATCGTCGTCGATGTCGTGCCGGTCGAGCAGATCACCGATCAGACGAAGTCCGCCGAGGCCTATAAGATCGATGTCTCCGCAACCGGCGGCGTGCGCATCTACGGCGCGAGCGAGAACGCGGTCATGTTCGGCCTGCGCACCATCGAGGCCATCATGCAGACCAACAACGGCGAGCTTCCCGCGGGCCAGATCGTCGACTGGCCCAACCTGCAGGAGCGTCGCCTGTTCGTGGATTGCGGCCGCAAGTTCTTCTCCAAGGATTGGTTCATCCGCCAGATCCATGAGATGGCCTACCTCAAGCTCAATACGATCGACATGCACTTCTCCGAGAACCTGGGCTTCCGCATCGAGTGCGAAACCGACCCCGCGATCGTGTCCCCCGAGTTCCTCACCAAGGCCGAGGTTCTGGAGATTCTCGAGGAGGCCCGGCTGTACGGCATCAAGGTCATTCCGTCCATCGACTCCCCAGGCCATGTCGACCAGATCCTTAAGGTGCATCCCGAGTACGGTCAGATCGCCAGCGACGGCAAGACGCACTACGACCGCGGCCTCGATGTGACCAACCCCGAGGCCATCGCCTATATGAACAGCATCTACAAGGAGTACATCGACCTGTTCAAGCAGGGCGGCACCACCACCGACATCTCCATCGGTTGCGATGAGTACATGGAGTTCGACCGTCCGCCGTTCACCTCGATCTACCAGTCCGTCCTGGAGAAGTGGGCCGACGAGAACCTGGGTCGCGAGTACAGCTGGACCGATACCCTGGCCACTTATATCAATAACCTTGCCGAGTTCTGCCGCGACGAGGGCCTCACGCCCCGCGTCTTCAACGACGGCATCTATTATGGCGAGAACACGAGCTATCGCCAGAAGGTGCAGATCCACGACTGGATCGGCGTCGACTTCTGGTCGCAGATGAGCTGGAACTGGAATATCGCCAACCTGCGCAAGCTCGTGGACCGCGGTATGAAGGACTTCTACAACTTCAACGCCAACTACGGGTACTTCGTCCTGCGCAACGACAACCGCGGCGCGTCCTTCGATTTCGACGACAGCCTCGAGCGCTGGTGGAACCAGTGGCGCCCCGGCGATTTCCAGGACCGCCAGAACGCCAACGTGCTGCCCGATACCGACCCGCGCATCAAGGGAACGGCTATCGCTATCTGGTGCGACTATCCCAACGTCGCCACCGAGGACGAGGTCGCGCAGGGCATCTCCAAGGAGCTGCGCGCCATGGCGTCCCGCAGCTGGAACGTCGCCTCCAACCGCAACATGAATCTCGACGAGTTCAAGGCCCTTACCGAGCAGCTCGGGCACGACGGCGCCTGGGACCGGGGCCAGAAGCTTCCGAGCTCTGGCGAGATCTTGCCCGCCGAGAACGTGGGCAAGGTAACGGTGAGCCACGTCGACGGAGCCGGTAAGAAGCTCGCCGAGGACACCGTGAAGTACGGCGTTGCGGGCGACCCCTTCAGCATCGAGGCGCCCCAGATCTACGGCTACCGACTGGTGAGCGAGAAGCCCACCGTGACCGGCACCTTCACCAAGGAGGGCGTCGAGGTCACCTTCGTCTACGAGCTCTTCACCAATAAGGACTCCCTGCTCGAGGCGCTCGCCACCGCCCCCATCGCATCTATGGGCATCGACGCCACCTATGAGGGCGTTGCCCGCGCGCTGGCCGACGGCCGTGCCGTATTCGAGGACGAGGAGGCTACGCAGCTGCAGGTCGACGCCGCGCTCAAGGCCATCAACGACGAGGTTGCCGAGGTCGTCTCGCTCGACCGGTTCGCCCTGTACGTCGAGTGCACGCACCCGCTCAAGGCCTCGGATTACGTTGGCGGTTACGATGCCTACCAGACGGCGCTCGATAAGGCCAAGGCGCTGCTGCATGGGTCCGATGTGACCGAGGAGCAGCTCGGCGCCGCCCTCGAGGAGATCCGCACGGCGAAGGCCGGCCTGTCGAAGCCTTCGGGCGAGAGGCCCTCGATCGACGCGACGGTCGATTGGTACACCTTCGACGGCGGATTCCCGTACGACAACATGATCGATGGCAACCCC
>NZ_JADNJJ010000213.1:0-4927 GCF_015554865.1 Collinsella sp. D33t1_170424_A12
GTGCCCGTAGCGGCGTCAGCCGTGCTGTTGGCGAAATAGTAGCCGCTCACGCTGAAGGGGTGCTGCCAGACCTGCACCTCGAAATCGGCCTCGTCGGCCGTGGGCTGCTTGATGCCGATGACCTCGAGCGTATAGGTGAGCTCGACGGGATCGACGCCATCCGCGACGACCTGCACGGTGCCGGTGTAGGTGCCGGCATGGGCGCTGGCCGAAACGGGAATGGTCAGCCAAGCGTACTGCAGCGTGTTAGCCGGAACGTCCATACCGGTGTTGTCATAGTAGATGACATCCGGATAGCTCTTCAGGCTGCCCTGCGCGTTGCGGCCCTCCTTGGCCTGCACGTTGCGCAGCCACTTGACCTCGATATCCTTGCCCGAGATCACGGAGCCGTCGGCGGCGACCAGGTCGCCGGCGATGATCCGCACGTTCTTGGCGCCCTCGGCACGGGTGGCGATACCGATCTTGCTGGCGCGCTCGTCCGCGAGCCATGCGGTGCCCGACCAGGAATCGGTGCGATCGGCCTTCTTGGCCTCCCAGTCCTCCTGGGTATCGAGCAGCTTCTCGTTGCCCACAAACGCGTTGAAGCCCTCTACCTGCGGGTAGATGGTGACGTCGATCTTGTGGGAGGCGCCGCTCTCGTTGTTGAGCGCGGCGGTGATGGACGTAACGGTCTTCTTGGAAACCTGCTTCGCCGTCACCACGCCGGTCTCGTCGATCTCCAGCAGCTTCTCGTCGAAATCGTACGTGACGCCGGGATCGACCGCGCCCTTGGGGGACACGCTGTAGGACAGCTCGAAGGAGCTGCCGCTCTCGAGCACCTTGGCGCGCGTGGACAGGGTGAAGTCGGTGGCGGCCACGGGCTTGCGCTCGACGACCACGTAGTCGACCTGAATCGCGCCGCCGCTCTTCAGCTCGACGGTGATGGTGTGCTCGGCGTCGGCATCGAGGCCCTCATAGGAGCCGAGCAGCTGCTTGTGCTGCGCAGAGCCTGCGGTGGCGACGATATCCTTCTGCGCCTTGCCGTCGATCGTCACGGCGTAGGTGCCGTGAGCGGGGTTCTTGCTGCCGTAGACATCGATCTTGGGGCCGGTGAACTTCATGCTCCACGAATCGCCCACGGTATTGGAATAATGGTCGGTTCCATTGAAGAACTGGTCGTAACCGGCCTCAGGGCTCCAGTCGCCCTTGTAGTTGAACTGGAAGGCCGCGTCGCCCATGACCGAATCGTCGATCTTCGTGGGGACGGCCGTGTCCATATCGACCTTCGTGCCGCCGATGCTCACGCTCGCGGCGTAGGCGGGCAGGGCCACGCCGAGCGCCAAGACGACGACCGCGAGGACCGCGACGGCTGCCGAAAAGACACCTCGTTTTCGATTGTTAGCATGCTGTAATGACATTTTGCTCCTTTCCTCCGCCCATTCGGCGGACCTCTGTATAAGGGGCGAACCAATATGCGAGATTGCGCACACGTTTTCGTCTGGCACCGTCGTTTGCGCATTTTCGCAGCTGCCTATTATACGGACAATTGCATCCGAATTGTGTATTCCGCTCACCGAGAGCAGACCGTTCGCCGAAAAGGAAACGGGTATCCTCTTTCTAATTCGCTCGCCGCACCAGGCGAGCCGACGGAAAGGAACCGCCATGTTCATCTTCGACCTGCTGGGAGGACTGTTCAGCATCGCGCTCGTCCTCATTGTCGTGGGCGCGCTCACCGGCAACCTGTTCTTCGTAGTCAAGCAGCAGCACGCCGTGATCATCGAGCGCCTGGGCAAATTCAACCGCATCGTGGGCGCGGGCTTCCATGCGAAGATCCCGTTCATCGATCGCAAGGCGGCCACGGTATCGCTGCGCACCATGAAGAACGGCTTCGACATCGACGTGAAGACGCAGGATAACGTGACCATCGGCCTCGAGGTCTCGGCACAGTACCACGTGAGCTACGAGATGGGCTCCGGCCCCGCCGACTCTGGCGTCTACAAGAGCTACTACATGCTCCAGCAGCCCGTGGCGCAGATGCGCGACTTCATCACCGACGCGCTGCGCTCGTCCATTCCCGTCTACACCCTCGACGAGGTCTTCGCCAAGAAGGACGATATCGCCAAGGACGTGAACGCCACCGTGTCCGAGCAGATGGCCGCCTACGGCTTCACGCTGGTGAGCACGCTCATCACCAAGATCGCGCTTCCCGCCGAGGTCGAGGACTCCATGAACCAGATCAACGCCGCGCAGCGCACCAAGGCCGCGGCGCAGGACCTGGCCGAGGCCGACCGCATCCGCCGGGTCACCGAGGCGAAGGCCGAGGCCGAGGCCATGGAGAAGGCCGGCGAGGGCATCGCCAACCAGCGCAAGGCCATCGCGCTGGGCATCAAGGACTCGCTCGAAACCATCCAGGAGACGGGCGTGGGCAACGACGAGGCCAACCAGCTCTTCATGTTCACGCAGTGGACCGAGATGATGAACGAGTTCGCCAAGAGCGGTCGGGCGAGCACCGTGGTGCTGCCGACGGACTTCCGCGACTCAGCGAGCATGTTCGAGCAGATCATCGCCGCCGAGCAGGTTGCGAAGGACGACGCCGGAACCCAGGCGTAGGAAAGCGCGCCGCCGGACCGCATCGCTCGGCGCCGGCAAACGATGCGAGCCCGATTCGAATCCATCAAACGGGGAGGCTGCGGCCTCCCCGTTTCTATACCGCGGGCAGTCTGGAACACGCGGGCTGCGCCCCGACCAGACAAGCCGCGCGGATGCAGCGGAAATGCGGTCAAGGACGCAGCAGGGACGCTTCGTTGCGTACAGTACAAAATCTGCGCCATTTGTTGCATTTTTAACGTTTGATAATGACGCGGTTCGGGATTCTGTGGTTTCGTTAACACGAACCCAGAGTCAAGGCGCTTGGGGCATTCGTGAACACCATCAACGTCGCACAGTTCCTGCAAGATTCGGCCGGCATCAAAGACCCGCAGGCGGCGGGGCCCCTTGCCGCCCATGCGACCGTGCGCGCGCTTGCCAAGGGCGAAGCCCTCCTGCAGGCCGGCGAGCATCAGGCGGAAATCGCGGTCTTGATCGACGGTGCGGTGCGGACCGCGCTTATCGACAGCGCGGGCCGCGACACAACCGACTGCCTCATCACCAAGAGAGGCATGGTCATCGCGCCATGCGCCGATTTCAGCAGGCCCTCGCCCGTTCGCATCGAGGCGATCATTCCCTCCCACGTGGCGAGCATACCGATCGAAGCCGTCCAGAGTCTCCTCGGCACCAGCCTTCCCTTCGCGCACGATTTCATCGCGATTCTGCAAAACGCCTGGCAGATGCACTGGGATATCAAAACGGCGGTATGCCAGAAAACCGCGCGCGAACGCTACCTGTGGTTCCTCGACGCCTATCCCGGCGTGATCGACCTCATCCCCCACCACTACATCGCATCGTATCTCGGCATGACGCAGGTCACCCTCTCGCGCGTACGCAAAGAGGTGCCGGAGGCGTAACGCGCCCCTTCCCGCACGGCGGGATCGCGCCGCCTATGCCGTGAGGAACACCATGGCGATGATAAACGCGAAGCCCAGGATGTCGGTGGGGGCGAAGAACGTCCCCAGGAACACCGCGCTGGTCACCGTGGCCGACACGGGTTCGACCGTGCCCAGCAGGCTCGCGCGTACCGAGCCGATATCCTTCACGCCCTGCAGGTACAGCGCGTACGCCAGGCACGAGCCCACGAAGATAAGCACCAGCAGCGCGCCCCAACCCATGCCGTCCAGCACGGGCACGTTGTTCCACGGCTGGATGAAGATCGAGCTCACGATACCCGAGATGAACATCGCGGTTCCGGTCACGATGGCCGAGCCGTACACCGGCAAGATGCTCGTGGGGATGATCGTCATGCACGCGGCGCCCAACGCGGCGATGAGCCCCACCGCCAAGCCCTCGGGCGGAATCGCCAGCTGGGTGGGGTCGCCGCCCGTGGCGATGAGATAGGTGCCGCCGAACGCCAGCAGCAGGCCGGCGAGCTCGCGGCGGCGCGGCAGGCGCCGAACGGTCACGCAGGTGTAGCCCATGATGAGCACCAGCTGCAGGCACTGGAGCACCGTGGCGGTTCCCGCATTGGTCAGGCGCACGGCCAGCAGATAGAAGAACTGGTTGAAGAAGACGCCGAACGCCGCAAGCGCTAGCAGGGTCACCATATGGCGCGGCGTGGTGAGCAGCTTGAACAGGCGCTTGCGGTCGAAGATCAGCACCACGATCAGGAACGTCGCGCCCGCCAGGATCTGCCGGATACAGGTGAGCCACATCGTGTCGATCTCGTAGTTGGCAAACAGGAAGCTCGCGCACGTGCCCGAGAACCCCCAGAACGTACCGCCCAGCAGCGTGGCGATCACGCCCACCAGGGCCTGACGTCCCGCCTGGTCGTTCAGCCGCTCCCGCCATGCCCGGCGGCGTGCGCGCGACGCCGCATCGGCGCCATCGTCCACCAGGTGCCCGGCGCCGCCATGCCGCGACGAGCCGTCGGACCGCTCCACCTCGAGACCTGCGTCCTCCCGTGTCATAGATGCATTCCCCCGTTCAAACCGATTTCCTCAACCTTATATCATGCATCATGCCACCTCACGGGTGACGCGTCATTCCCAAGGTTCCGCGCACCAAAACAAGCCCGGATGGGTAAGCTATCGGATAGACTCGCCATGCCCTGTGCGGAAACGCCGCGCCCTCCCGGCGCATCGGCGCCCCTCGCCACGGGCCCTATCATAAGGAGCTGTATGTCCACACCCGTACCCGATGTCATCGCACGCGCCGCCGCCTCGCTCGGCCGCATCGCGCCGCAGCACGGTTTCTCCGTGCTCTCCCACGAAGCGGTACCCGAACTCGATGCCGACGCCTACGTGCTGCGCCATGACGCATCTGGCGCCCGCCTGCTGTACCTGCCCTGCCAGGACGA
>NZ_JADNJJ010000024.1:0-13611 GCF_015554865.1 Collinsella sp. D33t1_170424_A12
ATCGGTGGCTACGCGGGCGTCATCACCGCTGCCGGCGTAGCCGACGTGAATACCAACAACGCGTCGAGCGGCTTGCTGCAGAAGCTGCTCGATAAGATCATCAGCACGCCCCAGAGCGTGGCGTCGGTGCTCGATGCCACCGTGTCCACGGTGCGCGGCGCGCACGTCTCGTCCGTTGACCAGGCGACCGACGCGGCGTCGGCGGCATGGGGCTTCACGGTGGACGGCGCCCGCGGCACGGCCGCCGACCGCTCGTACGCCCGCGCCGTGGGCGGCTTCGCCGGCTTGGCCAAGGCCGCGGTTATCGGCAGCAAGCGCGGTGGCACGACCGCGCTGGATACCGTGAGCGTCGACGGGCTGCGCGGCGTCGACGGCGGGCAATACGCCGGCGGCTTCGTGGGTCAGGCCGATGTGACGGGCGTGGCCTCGGTGGGCGGTTCCACCGAGGGCGATCACAGCACGGACCTGCTGTTCAAGCTGCTTAAACTGGGTAACATCTCGGCCATCGAGGCGTTCCGCCCCTACATCTACCATGCGAACGTGGACGGCGTGGCCGACGGCTTCCAGGTGCGCGCGCACGAGGGGTCCGCGCAGGGCATCCTGAGCGCCAAGCGATTCACGGGGTCTGCCGGCGGCTTCGCCGGCGCGGTGATGAACGGCTCGGTGAAGGACTGCGCCGTCGCGGATCTCTCGAGCGTCTCGGGCGTGAACTATTGCGGCGGCTTCGTGGGCCATCTGGGCAAGGCGGGCACCGTGGACGTCGACAACGCGGGCGTCAACGGCCTGCTGGGCGCCACCGCCGGCGTGCTCGACGTTTGGGGCGCCCATGTGGAGCGCTCGCGCGTCTCCGGCATTCCCGACGGGTACACCGTGACCGCAACGCATCAGGGCGAGGACTACGGTGCCGGTACGGACACATCGCGCGGCCGCGAGGTGGCCGGCGGCTTCGTGGGCTATGCCGACCTGGCGCGCGTGCTCGATTGCGACGCCGGCAACCTGAAGCTTGTGAATAGCGGAGAGATCTCGGGCGGTTTTGCCGGCGAGGCGCGTCGCGCGCATCTCGTCGAGACCCAGGTGAGCTCAGGTTTGGTCGATCTCATCCTGCTGATCGTGAACACGCTGCTTCAGCTGCTCTACGTGCCCGGGCTCGAGAAGCTCGGTGTGATCAACATCGGCAAGTGGTTCGGTATCGACAAGATCTTCGACCTGAAGGTCCTGGCCGATGGCGATGCGCTGTTCGTGAACCTCTTCGGGTTGAAGGTCGGCGTCTCGCTGTCCAAGAAGAGCCCCGAAAACCAGCAGGAGACCGATGTCGCCATCGTCACTATCGGAGACTCCACCGTGAAGCTCCCCTGCACCAAGGCGGGCGTCACCGATAAGGACTTCGCTCGTTCCAACCTTACGCTGCAGCTCATCAAGGGCAACCGCGCCCGCGTCCAGGACTGCTCGGTCACGGGTGTGCCAACCGGCTACGACGTCTTCGGCGGCAGCGCGTCGCAGGAGGCCGATGGCGTGAAGGGCCTGAAGACCGGCTATGCCGGCGGCTTCGCCGGCCTGAACGACGAGGGCGTGCTGTACAACAACGATATGTACTACGCGGACGTGGTGCGCGGTACGGCCAAGAAGGTCGACCCGTTCTCGAATACCCAGCTGGTGAGCGTGTGGAACTTCAACAATATGAAGGACATCGTCGGCCCCGACGACGACCAGCACTTCAATAACTACCGCATCTACCGCAGCCATGTCGACGGACCGACGAACGCCGTGACGAAGGACGGCGTGGGCGGTCAGAGCGTGTTCGCCCAAAGCGCGCTCGACGCCAGGACGGGGCTTGATTGCTACGAGGTCGACTTCTTCGAGTTGGTGAACTGCTATGACCGCGACGTCGCAACCAGCGGGGCCGCGGGCGATGACGACACCAAGTGGGTGGGCGTCAAGGACGCCTTCCGCCTGGGTGCGGCGGGTACCGGTTTCAGGGAGCCGCTGGGTGTATACGAGTCGGCGTCAAAGGCGGTTCTCATGCTGGATGCCGCGCAGACGGGCAACGGAGGCGCGCTCACGCCCGAGCCGGGCGAGGGTCAGGACCCCTGTGCCATGACGGTGGACGTGACCATCCAGAAGGTGTGGAACGACCGCGGCGACGCGGAGCATCTGCGTCCGCAGGCCATTCGCGTGAAGCTCGTTGGCTCCTACACCGAGGGGGACCATAAGGTGGTTCCAAACGAGCTGATCTTGCAGGATGCCAACGGGGTCCAGACGGGCAGGATGCCCAATCCGCAGGACATCGTTTTGAGCGCGAAGGACAGCGCGTCGGCGTGGTCCGATACCTGGCGCCGCGTGGTGGCGGGCCTGCCCGTTGCCTTCCGCGATACGGCGGGCGTCCATCATTACACCTACGATGCGGCCGAGGTCGAGGTTCAGGCCGCGGACGGCTCGTGGCGGAAGCTCTCGGATATCGGCTATACCGTGTCGTACGACGTGGATGGCACGGAGCGCGTGATCACCATCACCAACACGCATCGGCCGATGCTGCCCGATACCGGCGGCATGGGGACGTGGCTCATCGCGGCGGCGGGCGCCATGCTGCTCGCATGGGCGGCCTATGAGCGCCGGCGGCGTTCGATGTGCGCGGCCCGTGCCGGCGCGCCTGCAGCATCGTATGCACCTCGGCACCGTCGGGCTCGGCGTCCGGAGCGACCGTCCGCCTACGGGGGCCGGGCTGGATATCGAGGGCACCGCTGATGTGCGGACGTCAATGCGTGCGCGCTCGGGCCCGTCCGAATCTGGGGGCGAGCGCCTGCGGGCGGCGAAAGGATCGTCCTTTGGGTCTTGTGGTTCTAAATGGCTCTTCGGGAGCCGTGAAGAATAGTTTGTTGACATGCAACCTAATGGGAAGGGAAGCACAATGAAAAATGCAATGAAACGCATGTTTACCGCCTTCGTGGCGGTCGCGGTCGCGCTGACCGCGCTCGTTGCCGTGGCGCCGGCTCAGGCGCTTGCTGCCACGGGCTCCGGAACGCTGACGGTGAGCAGCGCCAATTCCGAATTCAACAATAAGACGGTCACCGCTTGGAAGATGTTCGATGCGGTTCCGAGCGCAAACGGCGCAAACGCCAGCTACACCCTGACCGCCGAGTGGGAGCCGTTCTTCAAGGGCATCGAGGGCATGGGCGCCCTTTCGGGCGAGAAGCTTTCCCGCTCCGCCGTCGACCACATCACCAAGATGAAGGGCGACGAGGGCGCTGTGGCGGCCTTCGCTAAGAAGGCGTCCGATTGGGCGAAGCAGCAGAAGCTTGACGCCACCAAGACCGCGGTTGCCCAGAAGAGCGGCGGCAGCTACGTCGCGACGTTCGAGGGTCTCGCGTTCGGCTACTACGTCGTTTCTCCGGCGGGCGGCTCGACCGCCAGCCGCGGCACCGATGCGATCCTTGCAAACGTGGTGAAGGCTCAGAACCCCATCGAGCTCAAGAGCGCCTACCCCACGGTCGACAAGAAGGTCGAGGGCTCCAGCCACGCCGACGCGCAGATCGGTGACACGCTGAACTTCAAGCTCACCTCCGCTGTTCCGAACATGGCTGAGTACACCGAGTACGCCTTTGCGTTCAAGGATACGCTGTCCAAGGGTCTGACCCTCAACAAGGGCAGCATCGTGGTCAAGATCGACGGCACCCAGCTGGTGCTCGACACCGACTACACCGTTGAGGTGACCGGCGGCAACGGCCAGCCCACGAACCTCGTCATCGCCATGAAGAACTTCAAGAACCTGCACCAGAAGGATGCCGGCAAGGCCCTGACGGTCGAGTACGCCGCCACCGTGAACGAGCACGCCGTCGCCGGTATCGACGACGCGGGCAACACGGTCAAGCTCGAGTACAGCAACAACCCGTCCGATCCTTTGGGCAAGGGCGAGACCACCGAGGTCGTCACCCACGGCTACGCCTTCGAGTTCGACATCGCGAAGGTCGACGGCGAGACCAAGGCTGCGCTCGCCGGCGTTAAGTTCCAGCTGAAGAAGAAGGGCGGGGACATCGTCAAGCTCGTCGTGGAGAACGCGGGCGATGCCGGCAACCCCGCTGTCGTGCGTCCCGCCAAGGCGGATGAGCTCCTTACCGCTTCCGATACCGTGACCACGCCCGAGAGCGGCAAGATCACCTTCAGGGGTCTCGATGCGGGCATCTACGAGCTCGTCGAGACCGAGACCCTGGACGGCTACAACAAGTTGACCGGCCCGGTCGAGATCAAGATCGACGCCAAGTACAAGCAGGACGGCACGCTGGAGAGCTGGACCGTCAACAACAACGGACAGAACATCGTGACCATCGAGAACAACAAGGGCACCCTGCTCCCCGGTACCGGCGGCATGGGCACCGTGCTGTTCACCCTTGCCGGCGCCGCGCTGATCGGCTACGGCGTGTACCGCAAGCGCGCAGCCCAGAACGTTGCGTAAGAGCGATCGAACGATGAACAGGCCCCGCGACCTCTTCTCGACCCTTGCCATCATCGGCGGCTTGCTGCTGGTGCTGTACCCCACCATTTCCAATTTCTTCATCATGCGCAACGCATCGCGCGTGGTTGAGGGGTACGACGAGGCGGTCGAGGCGCTGAGCGACGAGGAGGCGGCCCGCCTTATGGGCGAGGCGCGCGCCTACAACGCGAAGCTCGCGGGGCTCTCGGGCATCCCGGCTGCCGCGGGCGGCTGGGATGTATCCGATCCGCAGCTTGCCGCCCAGCTGGAAGCTGAGTATGCCTCGCTGCTCAATCTCAACGGCGACGGCGTGATGGGCTACGTCACCATCCCGCGCCTCGATGAGACCATGCCCATGTACCACACCACCGAAGAGAAGGTGCTGCAGGTGGGCACGGGCCATCTCGAAACGACGTCGCTGCCCGTGGGCGGGGCGTCGACGCACGCGGCGATCTCGGGCCATCGCGGCCTGCCCTCGGCGAAGCTCTTCACCGAGCTCGACGAGATGCGGGAGGGGGATGTGTTCTACGTGCGCGTGCTCAAGGAGACGTTCGCCTACCAGGTCGATCAGATCCTTACCGTTTTGCCGCACGAGACCGAGCCGCTTGCCATCGAGGCGGGGGCCGACCAGATGACGCTCGTCACCTGTACGCCCTATGGCATCAACTCGCATCGGTTGCTGGTGCGCGCGCACGCCATCCCGTACGTTCCCTCTATGGACGACGAGGTGGGCGCTATGGGCAGCCCCATCAACCTGTCATGGCCGCACATCGTGTTCGTGCTGGGGTTGGTGGCGCTCGCCGCGTTCTTCGCGAGCCTTCGGAGCCGGGAGCTACGTGAGCGGGAGGCGCGACTGGAGGTTGAAGCCGACCGGGCGTATGGTCCGCGTCCTTCGGCGACGCCCGGCGCGGCCGGCGAGCGAACGAGGGAAATGGATGAGGAAGGGGGGCGCCCGTATGAAGGCGGTCATTTTAAAAGGTAGGACGCTTGCATGCGCCATCGTGGTGGCGCTGTGCGCGCTTCTTGCTGCACCGGGCATCGCGCCCGCTGCCCCTTTGGGATCCATCTCGTTGGCCTGCATGCACGAGCGCGACGGGGTGTCTGTCCCTGTGGCGCGCGACCGGTACGCCGTCGTGGCGGTCGCCACGGCATCGGTTGAAAACGGCGGCGTCAGGTATGCGACGCTCCCTGCTTTCGAGGAGGTGTCCTGCGATTGGTCCTCCCTGGATGTCGAGGGGCTGCGCGAGCGTTCGAGGGCGGCGCACGAGGTATTCCTGCGCGACGGCATGGCGCCCGTCGCGACCATCGTGACGGACGATGCCGGCCGGGCCCGTGCGGCGGAGTTGGCCGCGGGCATCTATCTGGTGGCTCGTATCGAGACCGCTTCCCAGAACGAGGACGTGCTAGTCGATCCGGTTTTGGTGGGCGTGCCCGCCACGGTCGACGGGAAGCTCGAATACGATGTCGTCGCGTACCCCAAGTTCGAGGACGTGCCGGGCCCGCAGCCCGACAAGCCGGGCGGCTTGATACCCGGCTTCGACCTGCCGACGACGGGCGATATGCAGCTTGCGCTGGTTGGCGTGCTGCTTTTGCTGGGAACGGCGACCCTGTGGTCGTCGCGCCGCGTGGCGGAAGGCTCGTCTGATTCGAGTGCATCATAGCGTGGTGCGCTCGGGGCTTCCGATCGGCGTGGGACACAATGGGATACTATGGATGGGCGCTCGGGAAACCGGGCGCCCATTGTTATTTACCGGCGTAGAGCAGCTCGATGCCGCGCGGCGACAAGGCGAAGAGAAGGGGCCATGCAGATGAGGACCGATTGCGACCTGGTGCGCGAACTCGAACGGATCGACGGGCGCGGATACCCCGCATACAAAGATGTGCGGGGCGGGTACGACTTCGGCGATTTCCAGCTGCACATCGAGCACGTCCAGGGCGACCCGTTCGCCGCGCCGTCGCGCATGCGGGCGCAGGTACCGGCCGATGCGCTCGGGATACCCGAGGGCATGTGGAATGCGCGGCATCGACGCACCGCTCTCGAGGACGTCTTGCTGCGCCGCTTCGCGCGGGCGCTCGCTTCGTTCAGCATGCGTGCCGGCGGCTCGGGGAAGAGCGGCGTGCTCGCCACGGCGTCGCCCGGACCCGAGGTGTTATCCCGTTCCGCGTGCGAGGTGCGGGACGGCGCGGTGACCCTGCGCTTCGAAGCCGGCCTGCCGGCGCGCGGGCGCACGGTGGACGGCCGCGCGGCCGCGCGCATGCTGCTGGACTTCGTGCCCGCGTGCATCGACCGAACGCTGTTCGCCGATGACGGGCTGCTCGATCAGGCGTGGGCCGCGGTCGAGCTCGCCGACGACCAGCGCGCCGCGCGCGAGAAGATGGAGGAGCTCGGCTTGGTAGGCTTCGTGGCGAACGGCTCGGTGCTGCCGCGCGAGAGCGGCGTGTCGAAGCGACCGATGGCCGACGTTCTGCCGTTCGAGTCGCCGGAGGAGCAGCGCGTGGTGCTGAACCTGCCGCATCGCGGGGACGTGGCGGGTATGGGCATCAAGCGCGGCGTCACGCTCATCGTGGGCGGCGGCTACCACGGCAAGTCCACGCTGCTGCAGGCGCTGCAGGACGGCGTGTACGACCATGTTGCGGGAGACGGGCGCGAGCTCGTGCTCACCGACCCTTCGGCCGTGAAGCTGCGCGCCGAGGACGGTCGCGCGGTGAGCGGCGTGGATATCTCCTTGTTCATCCGCGAGCTGCCCGGCGGCCGCGATACCTCCTGCTTCTCCACGGTGGATGCCAGCGGCTCGACGTCCCAGGCGGCCTCGACCGTCGAGGCGCTCGAGGCCGGCGCCCGCACCCTGCTGATCGATGAGGATACGAGCGCCACGAACTTCATGGTGCGCGACGCGCTCATGGAGGCCGTGGTGGCGCGCGAGTTCGAGCCCATCACGCCCTTCGCCGAGCGCGTCCGCGATCTGTGGGAGCAGGCGGGCGTGAGCTGCGTGATCGTGGCGGGAAGCTCGGGTGCGTATTTCTCCGTTGCCGATTGCGTGCTGCAGCTCGACCGGTACCGGGTGGTCGATATCACCTCGCATGCGCGCGCGGTGTGCGAGCATCTGGACGCGCCGGTAACGCCGCGGGCTGCAGCGTTCGAACTTCCGGGTGCCGGCCATGTGCTCGGAACGGCGTTCGGGGGCGCGCCTGGTTCCAGGGCGCGCGGCGCGGGCCGCGGTGCCGTGGGCGACGGCGGCCGAGGCGGCGTCGGGGGCGGCCGCGGCGGGCGGGCGATGGGTCCCGGCGGTGGATTCGAAAGCGGCGGGCCTCGGGGTCGCGGCATGGCGGGCGAGCGTGCCAAGGTGCGCACAAGTGGATGCGACTCCCTGCAGGTGGGGGATGGGTTGGCCGATGTTCGTCTGGTCGAGCAGCTCGTCGATCCCGCTCAGACGCGCGCCATCGCCCAGCTCCTCCGCGTGGGCCTGCAGCGCGGCGTGGTGGCGCCCGGAGTCCCGGTTGCCCGCGCGGCGCGCGAGCTCGGGGCGCTGCTTGATCGCGAGGGCTTCTCGGTGCTGGCCGAGCATGGTGACGCGCCCTGCGATCTCGCGCGGCCCCGTCTCCACGAGCTCGCCGCCGTGCTCAACCGCTGGCGCCGCTCCTAGAGCGTTCGACACTCGCTTTCTTGCGGAAGGGGGCGGGCATCGCGGGCGCCGCTTGGATGCTGCTTGCGCCGGTCCGTCGTTTCAGCTCGCTGTCGTCGGACCGTTTCAGCCTCGGCTTGCTTTTTTGAGGGCCGTTTCGGCCTGTCGCCGCGCGCGGTTTCCTGACGCCAGCGAGCTGCTCCGCGGTTTCCTGACGCCAACGGGCGCTTTCTGCCCGTCTTGGCGGGAGAAAACCGCGGGTCCTCCGTTTTGCTGGGATATTTATGAACCGTGGCGCCTCCTATGCGCAAAATCCTGACGGCAAAGGCCCGGCATAGAGCCTTTGTGGGAGAAAATCTGCTGGCCACGGCCCGTATGTTAAAAACCTGACGCCGGCGCCGTGCACCTGGCGAAATGGCTCGCCCGGGGAACGCCGGCGCCGTGTGCCTGGCGCCCTGGCTTGCCCGGCGACGAAGCCGATGGAGGCGCCGGCGCCGCGCGCGGTGCGTATCTTGTGTTGCCGTTCGTCTCGCGTATGGGCGGTGGGGTACACTGGTTTGCGCTCAACGCATGCAACCGATTGAGAGGGACCATGAGAGAAGACGATCCGGTATTCGACGAAGAGCAGGCGCATCTCGACGAGCTTTATGCCCGGCTGCTGGGCTTTCGCGACGACCTGACCCATCAGCTCGAGCACGACCACAAGCAGGCCGTGGCCGACCTGGTCACCATGAGTGAAGAGATCCGTCCCGACTTCGGCGGAGCGGACGAGACCATGGAGACCCTGGCGGCCATCGAGACGCTCAACGCCGTCATCGACGCGTATAACCAGTTCCACGATTTCAGCGTCGACCGGCTGCGCAAGGTGCTGCTCCTTCTTCGTCAGCCCTATTTCGCCAAGGTGCGTCTGAAGATGCGCCCCGACCGCCCGGCGCGAGACGTCTACATCGGTGCGGCCGGTATCACCGACGAGCGCCACACGCCGCTCGTGGTGGACTGGCGCAACCCCATCGCCGAGACCTATTACAACCAGGAGAACGGCACTACCAGCTACACGGTGAACGGCCGCGTCAAGACGGTGGAGCTCGAGTTGCGCCGCCAGTTCGATATCGAGCGCGACCGCCTGCACGCCTACTTCGACACCACGGTGGCCATCGAGGACTCGCTGCTGCTCAACGCGCTGCGCCGGCACCATTCCGAGAAGCTGCAGGCCATCACCGCCACGATCCAGCGCGAGCAAAACGAGGTCGTGCGCCACGAGGACGTACCGGTCATGCTGGTCAACGGCATCGCGGGCTCCGGCAAGACCTCGGTCATGCTGCAGCGCATCGCCTACCTGCTGTACCACCAGCACGAGACGCTTTCGGCCGACCAGGTCTACCTGTTCAGCCCCAACGAGGTCTTCGAGCGCTATATCGACGGCGTCTTGCCCTCGATGGGCGAGGCCAACCCGCGCCTGTACACCTGGCGCGATTTCGTGGACGAGCAGGGTGCGGGTAACCGCGACGACGGTTCGAACACGCCGGCGCTCTCGCTCGAGCTGCTCGAGGCGGGTATGCCCGGCCTGTCGATCGAGGACGACGACCTGCGTTCCATCATGGTGGACGACGAGGTGCTGCTGAGCGGCGGCCAGATCTTCGGGGTCGTCGCCAAGTTCATGCAGTATGGCATCGGCCCGCGCTTCGTGGCCCTCGTCACCGACGAGCTGCGCAGCCGCCTGGACCGCCGCCTGGCCGCCATGGCCCGCGACGACGTGTGGCAGGAGCGCATGCTGGGCCTCGACGTCGAGGAGCAGATCCGCCTGCTGGGCTGCGCCGCCACGCCCACGGGCGAGGACGACACGGCCGAGCTCACGCGCTGTTACGTGGACCAGCTGTTCCTGGCGCCCGCCGAGGCGGCCATCGATCGTCTAAGCTGGCTCAAGCTCGACCGCATCGGCATGCGCATGCTGGGCAAGAAGACGCTGTCGGCCACCGAGCTGCTCTACCTGCGCCTGCTCATCTGCGGCCGCGGCGCCACCGATGCGAAGTTCGTCATGGTGGACGAGGTCCAGGATTACTCGGTCGCCCAGCTTAAAGTCCTGGCCAAGTTCTTCTCCGGCGCGCACTTCCTGCTGCTGGGCGACCAGAACCAGGCGATCCGCGAGGGCACCGCGTCGTTCGACGAGATTCGGCAGATCTTCACCGATACGCATGGCTCGGTGGACGTGTGCCGCCTGCTCACCAGCTATCGCTCGAGCCCCGAGGTCACGGCGGTCTTCTCGGCGCTCGTCAACATGGGCGACGATATCAAGCTGGCGAGCGTGCGCCGTGCCGGCCTGGAGCCGCGTCGCGAGGTGCTGGCGAACGACGACGAGCTGGCGGCGGCCCTGCGAGGGCTCGTCGCCGAGGCGACGCGGGAGCGCGAGGACGAGCCCGCGGGGCTCACGGCCATCGTGGCGCACGACGGCAAGGCTGCCTACCGCATCGCGAAGCTTTTGGACAACGAGGTGCCGGTGCTCAAGAAATCGCAGACGCTGCCCGGGTCCGGCGTGGTGATCGTGACCCTGTCCATGGCGAAGGGACTCGAGTTCGACCACGTGGTCATCGCCGATGCCGATGCGCAGACGTACCCCGATACGCCGCTGGCGCGCCGTAGGCTCTATACCGCGGTGTCGCGCGCGATGCATCAGGTCACGCTCCTTGCGGTGGGCGAGCTGTCGCCCTTGCTCGCCGCTGTTTAATTCGGCGATAATCGCCCTGTATGCAAAGGGACCGCGGAGTCGGCTCGTGCCGGCTTCGCGGTCTTTCGTTATAGGGAGGCCGGTATGGACCGTAGGGGATTCGAGGGCGTTGCGGACCTGGTGCGCCGAGCGCGCGGCTGAAGCGGGCGGCCGCGCTGAAGGATTGGGGCGGACCGGCTGCGCGCGGGCGCCCCGCGGCATCTTTAGAGCTGGCTATCGCGCCACGTCCCGTGCGGGGCGGCGCCTAGATCTCGCGGGCGATGGCGCGCACCACGGCGTCGGCCGCGAGGCTCGTCTTGCTGGCGTCTTCCAGCACGAAGATGATCTTGCCCTTGATGCCGAACTCCGTGATCTCGGAGAACAGCACGCGCGGTCCCTCGACGACCGTGCAGACCGAGTTGGCGGCGGCCAGCGCGATACCGCCGAGCTTGGTGGCGATCTGGTCGGTGTCGCAGGTCACGGTGGGCGCATCGCCGTCGGCGCCAGCGGCGTGCGGCACGGCGAACGGTACCACCACGCGGCTGGCGGGCAGCAGGTGCACGAGCGCGGTCTTGGAGATGATCGAGTTAGGGATGATGACCGTCTGGCCCAGGATGTCGCGGATGGTGGTGTGGCGCCAGCTGACATCCTGCACCACGCCGGATTCCGACCCGACCTCGATGTTGTCGCCGGGTTTGACGATGCCCATGAACGTGACCTGTAGGCCGCCGATGAGGTTGGACAGCGTGTCTTGGAAACCCAGGGAGATGGCGATACCTCCGACGCCCAGCGTGGTGATGATCGCGTTGGCGTTGATGCCGAAGATGCCGTCGAGGACGATGCTCGCTCCCACCACCCAGATGGTGGTGCGGGCGATGTTGATGATGATGGACGAGCTGGGTAGCGGGTTGCTGTCCTGGTTGAGCAGGTGGCGCAGCGCCCGCGAGGCCACGCGGGAGACGAGGCTTGTTGCCAGCACGAGCAGCACGGTCCAGAAGGCCTTCTGGACCCAATCGAGCTGGATGATGTGCACGGCCTGGGTGATGATGTCGTTCATGCTGCTCCTTCGCGTCGTCGATACCGCCCATGATACCCGCTTGCGCGCCGCGCGCGCCCGCATCTCGTGAATGCGGACGGCGGCACAAGGTTAACAACCTGTGTCCTCGGGCGTCCGCGTCGCAACGGCGGGCGCGTACTCGCTAACATCTTGTGCCAAGCCGCGGCGCGCCGACGCGCGGCGGGACGAATGAAAACGGCGGCGCCGTGAGCGCGACCGCACGGGCACAGTGAAAGGATGGTTGCCATGAAGCGTATCAACCTCGTTCGAAGGGGCGCCGCTTTTGCGGCCACGATGTGCACCGCGCTCGCGCTGAGCGCCTGCGGCTCTGCGGACGCCCCCGGCTCCGACGGCTCCTACAAGATCGGCGTGCTGCAGCTTACCGAGCACGGCGCGCTCGACCAGACCAACAAGGGCTTCATCGAGGCGCTCGACGAATCGGGTATCCCGTATACGGTCGACCAGCAAAACGCGCAGAACGACCAGTCTACCTGCCAGACCATTGCCAACAAGCTCGTGAGCGATGGCGATGACCTCGTGTTCGCCATCGCCACGCCGGCGGCCCAGGCCGTCGCGGGCGCTACGACCGAGATCCCCGTGGTGGGCTCGGCCATCACCGACTACGCGGCCAGCGGCCTGGCGGCCTCCAACGAGGCGCCGGGCGCCAACGTCACCGGCACCTCCGACCTCACTCCGGTGGCCGATCAGATCGACCTGCTCACGCAGCTCATCCCCGATGCCAAGACCGTGGGCATCCTGTATTGCTCGGCTGAATCCAACTCCGACGTGCAGGTTTCGCTTGCCGAGGAGGCGCTCGACCGCGCGGGCATCGCCCACGAGCGCTATTCCGTGTCCTCTTCCAACGAGATCCAGCAGATGGTCGAGTCGATGGTGGGCAAGGTCGACGCTATCTACGCTCCCACCGATAACACCATCGCCGCGGGCATGGCCACGGTCTCCATGGTCGCAACCGACAACGGGCTGCCGGTCATCGCGGGCTGCGACACCATGGTGAGCGACGGCGGCCTGGCGTCGTATAGCATCAACTATCGCGACCTGGGCTACAAAGCGGGGCAGATGGCTGTTAAGATTCTGAAGGAAGGATCGGACCCCGCGACGATGCCCATCGAGTATCTGTCGAGCGACGAGTGCCAGCTTATCGTGAACAAGGCAACCGCTGACGCGCTCGGTATCGACGTTTCCGCTCTGAAGGACGCTCGGTTCGTCTAGGGCTCTTCGACACGCAGGGTCATATCCGGGGGACCGCACCGTCACGTTGCCGGCAAGGCGGCGGGGCAGTGCGGCCCTCTCGTATAGGACCGTATCGGATGGTCCGCCTATCGCATATGTGACCCGTACCCGCGCCAGACGCGCTTATCAAAGGAGATTCGCCATGGATCGCATCGTTTGCTCCCGTCGTATGTTCGCCAAGGGTTTTGCCGGCGCCGCCGCGCTGGCCGTCGCCGGCGGTCTCGGGCTCGCCGGCTGCTCGAGCCAGGACGCGCCGCAGGGCGGGTCGGCCCCTGCTGCCGGCGCCCGCAAGGTGGGTGTGCTGCAGCTTACCGAGCACCCCGCGCTCGACGCGGCCAACAGGGGTTTCGTGGCCGCGCTCGAGGCCGACGGCATCGCCGTCGCAATCGACCAGCAAAACGCGCAGAACGACCAGTCGGCCTGCCAGACCATCGCGAGCAAGTTCGTCAACGACGGCTGCGACCTGGTGCTGGCGATCGGCACGCCGGCCGCCCAGTCCATGGTGGGCGCCACG
>NZ_JADNJJ010000214.1:0-7605 GCF_015554865.1 Collinsella sp. D33t1_170424_A12
GCCCTTGTTATCGTAATCGCGCACGACCGGGATGCCGCCGCCACCGCAAGCGATGACGATGAACTCGTTGTCGAGCAGGTTGAGGATGGAGTCGGCCTCGACGATCTTCTTGGGCTCGGGGGAAGCCACGACGCGACGCCAGCCGCGGCCGGAGTCCTCGACGAAGGTCATCTCGGGGTTCTCGGCCATGATCTCCTTGGCCTGCTCCTCGGAGTAGAACGGGCCGATGGGCTTGGTGGGATTGGCGAATGCGGGATCGTCCGGATCGACCTCGATCTGGGTGACGACGGAGGCAGCGTGCCAACGCTTATAGCGCTTGTGCATCTCGCGGCCGATACCCTGCTGCAGGTGATAGCCGATGTAGCCCTGGGACATAGCGCCGCACTCGGGCAGGTCCATGGCGGGGGTACCGATGGCATCGTGGGCGGCGGCGAACGCGTTCTGGATCATGCCGACCTGCGGGCCGTTGCCATGGGTGATGATGATCTCGTTGCCCTGCTCGATGAGACCAAGCAGTGCGTGGGCGGCGTGGCCGACCTTCTCGATCTGCTCCTCAGGGGTGTTGCCGAGCGCGTTGCCACCGAGGGCGACGACGATGCGATCGGGCTTGCCGAGCGGCTTGGACATAGTGGTTTCCTTTCTCGCAGAGGAACTGTACTCGTACCTCGTCTTGCAGACGCCGCGGGGCGTCCGCGAGCTTGTCTAGGATTATATTCTCCTTGTCCATGATTTTATACATTTCTAGCCGAATCAGCGGGCGAACGGCACTCTTGTGCCGCTGAGCGTAAGAATGCTACCACTCACGGCAAGCAAGCAGGTGTAGCTACATATTTTGCCAACTCTGCAGCTTGATAAAGAATCGTGATAAGACTCTATGCCGATGCAGTGCTTTTCACTCTTTATGCATTTCTTACATTGGTACCTAACTCATCTTGCAGCGGGGTGAATCGCTGGCAGGACGCGCGCCCTCCACATCTCTCACGCGGGCACGGCTAAGAAAACGGGGGCGCCACGGCACCCCCGTCTACAAGATTCCTGTAATAAAGCCGGCCGCGCCGGCGCCGACATTAGGCCCCGCACACGCCTACGCGCTCGCGGATGCGCTCGGCCACGCGCTCGCGAAACGCCTGTGCCTGGTCGCCATTGAAGATGTCGTACGCGCAAAACACGCCGTCGATGCCCTCGAGCTCGACGAGGTCGGCCGCCTCGCGCTCCGTCTCGGCCATGAAGATGGTATCCGCATCGATACCGGCCATGAGCAGGCGCAGGAGCAGGTCATCGGAGTTGGCGCCCTGCACCACCACCTGCTTGACGGCGGGATCGGCCAGGTACTCGAAATCGGCCTGATAGTACCAGCCGGTAAACTCCGTCTTCTTGGGATTGGTGGCCAGGTAGTAGTCGGCCAGCATGAGCCCGACCACCTTGGAGCCGGGCTCGCGGCAGATCGTGGCCAGCGCCGTTGACGTGGCCGTGCTGTTCTCGCCCTTGGACGCGGTGTTAACGAGGCGCAGGCCCTCGACGGTCTCCTCGCTGAAGCGGGCCGCCGTCACGTTAACCTTGCCGTCGGCCAGCACATCCTGAAGCTGCTCGGCAGAAACACCCAGCTCACGCGCGGTGACCAACGCGGAAACAAGGTTGTACAGGTTGGTGATCGAATACGTTGCGATATGGTACGTATACTCGGGCGCCTCGCCGTCAACCGCGTGGCACAGCTCGCGCATCGTGAACTCATGGTCGTCCTTGTTGACTTCGGTGACCAGGTAATCGGGCTCGGGATTCTTAAAGCCGCAGGCAACGCAGCGTGCGCGGCCCAGATGGCGCAAATGGCACCAGTCGTACTCGAGCGCGCCGCCGCACTCGGGACATGCCGTGAGGTCGCACACGATGCCCTCCGGACCCTCGAGGTCGTCCTCGAGATGACCGATCGAGAAATACGTGCGATGCGTTGCCTGGGGAGCAAGCCGGCACGAGATGAGGTCGTCGGCGTTGAGGATGAGATGCGTCGACGCGGGGATGTTGGCGTCGATGACGCTGAAGATGTAATCGGGATTGGCGTTGCGGGTGAAGTTGTCGCGATAGAGGTTCGCCACCAGCATGACATCGGGCGTCATATACGGCAGCACGCGGCGCGAGGACAACTCGTCGAGCTCCATGCACGCCACCTGGCGCCGGGGCGCGCCGCTCATACGCGCGTCCTTGATGAGCGAGCTCTCGATACCCGTGATGATGTTGCCGCCGGCGCGGTTGGTCACCAGGTCGAACCCGCACGCCAGCAGAATATCGTCAAGGAGGTTAGACGTAGTAGTCTTGCCGTTGGTACCGGTCACGAACACCACGCGCTCGGGCTTGGGCGTACGGGCCAGGAAATCGGGGCAGATGGCCTCGGCCACGGTGCCGGGCACCTGGCCGCCGTTGCGCCGGGCGATCTTAAGCGCGGCGGCGGCGGTCTTGCCCGCGGCGAGCGCGAGGTAGTAGCGCGGGGTCTTGCTCGTTGAAGTGCTCACAGGAAACTCCTTGCTGGGAGAGAACGGCTAACAGTGCTGGCGGGCGATAACGACCGCGCGACAGCCCTTTCGACACGCGCGACCGCGAACCGGCCGGGCTAAACGTCCATGCCGGGCGTGGCGAAATCCTTCACGCGCTGCTCGTACGCGCGCATCGCCACCTCTTCGTGTGCGAGCACGGCGTCCGCCTCGCCCATGGCGTCCAGCAGCCAGCGCGTAAACGGCGGGTTGACGGTGAGCAGCGGACCCAGGAACCACGTTCCGATGAGGTTGTTGCGGCGAACGCCCTCGAACGCGCTCTTCTTGTTCATGCCGAAACCCTGCTTGAGCGTGCAGAACGACCACTTCTCGTTCTTGCCCTCGGCCTGGGTGAACTGCATCTTGAAGCCCACGATGTCGATGGGGTCGGCACCGGGCGCGGGCTGGAAGGTACCCAGTCCAACGCCGGTGAAGCGCTGCGGCGTGAGCTGATGCGTGACGAAGTCGAATAAGCCCAGGCCCGTGATGCCACGGCCTTCGGGCGTGATGATCATGTTGCCCAGCAGCTCTACGGCATTGCCGGTAAACAGCATGGGCGTGCCGGCGTCGGCCAGCGCAGCCAGGCGCTCGGCGTACGGCATGAGCGCGTCGAGCACGCGCTCCTGCTGGCGCTCCGTCATGCCGCACAGCAGGATGAGCGAGAGGTCGTCACGCGTGACGAACGCGGGCTCCTCGCCGAAGGTGGTCTCGATAAACGCTGCCTGAGGCAGGCAGGCGCGCAGGTACATGGCGTTGCCGTTGTCACCCGCCTGATTGCCAAATTCGGGATACAGGATCTCGATCGTTGTCTGCGCCATGCGGCTCCTCCCCTACTCATTGCTGTGGATGCCATTATCCAACAAGGCCGCGCTCCGCGCGCTCCTGCCATATAAAGAGCAGAGGGCGGGGCGGGTCGGAATGGCGGTCGGGCGGTGGGCTCCGGGCCGAGCGGGTGACGGGCGGACTACACGGGGTGGGCGACGAGCGCGAAAACGCGGACGGTGCAGAGCGGCAACGCACGGACGACAAGATGGGCGCTTGCCGTCAGTTTTCTGCGCGCAAAGAGCTTTTGGCCAAAAAACCTCCCGGCATCGCGGCGAAGCCGCGCTTTCCTCCCGGCAACCGCGCGCCAAGAGCGTCCTTACCGTCAGCTTTGCGCGGCGGGGCTGACTGTCCGGCAGGAATCCGCGCACAGAACTCGCCTCGGCAACATTTCCTCCCAGCAAGCCCGAGGAGGAAACCCCGGCCGTCAGAAAAACTCGCAGCAATCACCCGTGGGGGGCCTTTTCTCTCGTGGACCCAAGACCTCGGATGCTTGCTGCCAGGAATGCGCGCCTGGGCGGTGTTTGGCAAAGACCCCCGAGGAGCACAAAGACATGACGAGCCCGCGAATCAAAGATCCCTCTAGGGAATGTAAAGTCGTGACGGGCATGCGAATCAAAGCCCCTCCCGAACGGCAACGGATCCGCAGATCACGGTCATGAAAACGAGAAAGGGAGTTCGAAAGACCGCCTTCTCCGATAGGCATCTCGCGTCTCAGAAAAGTGCCTGTCCCTTTTCTGAGCAGAAAGCCGGCTCGGATGGCCGCCTTCCCCTGCCTGAATCGACGTCTCAGAAAAGTGCCTGTCCCTTTTCTGAGCACCCTTTCCCGCCAACAAAGAAGGCCCCACCGGGGCCTTCGCACACTTCCCCTCGACCCGTGCAGGCGGGAGAAACGAAGGGAGGCCCCGAAGGGATTCCCTAAGCGAACATCCCGCAGCGCGCAAGCGCGAGGACGTTCGCGTGGGAACCCTTCGGGGCCTCCCGATGGGACCATTTATACCAGCCGAAGCCTTACGCCTCGTTGTAGAGGGTCTTGAGCTTCAGCAGGTGCTGGTAGCGCTCCATGGCCGCGGCCTCGTTGGCAGCGAAGAGCTCCTCGGCGCGCTCGGGGAACGCGCGGGTGAGCGAGGCGTAGCGGGCCTCGTTCATCAGGAACTCCTGGTAGCCGCCTGCGGGCTCCTTGGAGTCGAGGGAGAACTTCTTGCCCTCCTCGGCAGCCGGGTTGAAGCGGAACATGTTCCAGTAACCGCACTCGACGGCCTTCTTCATCTCGGCCTGGCAGTTCTGCATGCCGCCCTTCTTGATGGAGTGCATCTCGCAGGGGCTGTAGCCGATGATCAGGGACGGGCCGTCGTAGGCCTCGGCCTCCTGGATGGCCTTGAGGGTCTGGGCGGGGTTGGCGCCCATCGCGACCTGGGCCACGTAGACGTAGCCGTAGCTCATCGCGATCTCGGCGAGGCTCTTCTTCTTGATGGCCTTGCCGGAGGCGGCGAACTGGGCGACCTGACCGAGGTTGGAAGCCTTGGAGGCCTGGCCACCGGTGTTGGAGTAGACCTCGGTGTCGAAGACGAAGACGTTCACGTCGTTGCCGGAGGCGAGGACGTGGTCGAGGCCGCCGAAGCCGATGTCATAGGCCCAGCCGTCGCCACCGAAGATCCAGAAGGACTTCTTGGTGAGGTACGCCTTGTCGGCCAGGATGGCCTTAGCCTTGTCGCAGCCGCAGGCCTCGAGCTGCTCGATGTAGGCGGCAGCGGTGGTCTTGGAGGCCTCGGCGTCGTTACGGGCGTCGAGCCAAGCCTGTGCCGCGGCCTTCAGCTCGTCGGTCGCGCAATCGGAAGCCATGAGCTCCTCGGTCTCGGCGACGAGCTTGCCCTGGACCGCCTTGTAGCCGAGCTCCATGCCCAGGCCGTGCTCGGCGTTGTCCTCGAACAGGGAGTTGTTCCACGCCGGGCCGTGGCCGTCCTTGTTGGTGCAGTACGGCGAGGTAGCGGCCGGGTTGCCCCAGATGGAGGAGCAGCCGGTAGCGTTGGAGATGAACATGCGGTCGCCGCAGACCTGCGTGACGAGGCGCGCGTACGCGGTCTCGGCGCAGCCGGCGCAGGAGCCGGAGAACTCAAGCAGGGGCTGCTTGAACTGGGTGCCCTTGAGGTTCTTGTTGATGAGCTCGGGCTTCTCGGACACGTTGGCGACGCAGTAGTCGAAGGTCTTCTGCTCGACGAGCTCGCCCTCGGCGGGAACCATGGTGAGAGCGTCCTTCGGGCAGACCTTGGCGCAGTTGGTGCAGCCCATGCAGTCGAGCGGGCTGATGGCGATGGCGAACTTGAGACCCGTGTTCTTGGGGATCTTCACGTCCAGGGTGCGCATGGTCTCGGGGCCGGCGGCGACCTCGTCCTCGGTCATGCCGAACGGACGGATGGTGGCGTGCGGGCAGACGTAGGCGCACTGGTTGCACTGGATGCACTTGGTCTCGTCCCAATGCGGCACCATGACGGCGACGCCGCGCTTCTCGTACGCGGATGCGCCCAGCTCGAACTGGCCGTCGGCGCAATCTTTGAACGCGGAGACGGGCAGGGAGTCGCCGTCCATGCGGGCGATGGGCTCCATGAGCTCCTTGACCTGCTTGGCGATGGCGCTCTTCTGGTCGTCGGTGAGGACGGAGGCGGGAGCCTCGTCGGCGGCGTCGGCCCAGTCGGCCGGGACGTCGAACTTCACGAAGGCGGTGGCGCCGGCGTCGATGGCCTTATGGTTGGCCTCGACGATGGCCTCGCCCTTCTTGGCGTAGGACTTGGTGGCGGCGTCCTTCATGTACTGAAGCGCGTCCTCCTGCGGCAGAACGCCGGCCAGGGCGAAGAACGCGGACTGCAGCACCGTGTTGGTGCGCTTGCCCATGCCCACCTTGGCGGCCAGGTCGATAGCGTCGATCAGGTAGACGTTGATGTTGTTCTTGGCGATGTAGCGCTTGGCGTTCGCCGGCATGTGGGAGGCGAACTCCTCGGGCGTCCACTGGCAGTTGACCAGGAAGGTGCCGCCGGGCTTGACGTCGCGGACCATCTTGAAGCCCTTGATGATGTAGCTCGGGTTGTGGCATGCCACGAAGTCGGCCTTGGTCACGTAGTACGGAGAGCGGATCGGGGAGTCACCGAAGCGCAGGTGCGAGATGGTGACGCCGCCGGTCTTCTTGGAGTCGTACTGGAAGTAGGCCTGGACGTACTTGTCCGTGTGGTCGCCGATGATCTTGATCGAGTTCTTGTTGGCGCCGACGGTGCCGTCGCCACCGAGACCCCAGAACTTGCACTCGATGGTGCCCTCCGCCGCCGTGTTGGGGGCATCCGGGTCCATGGGCAGGGACAGGTGGGTGAGGTCGTCCTCGATGCCGATGGTGAACTCGCGCTTAGGCTCGTCGGCCTTGAGCTCCTCGTACACGGCGAAAGCGGCCGCCGGGGGCTCGTCCTTGGAGCCGAGGCCGTAACGGCCACCGGTCACCACGATGTCGGTCTTGCCGGACTCGTAGAGCGCGGAGACGACGTCCTGGTAGAGCGGCTCGCCGATGGAGCCGGGCTCCTTGGTGCGGTCGAGCACGGCGATCTTCTTAACGGTCGCGGGCAGGGCGGCCACGAAGTCCTCGACGGACCAGGGGCGGTACAGGCGGACCTTGACCAGGCCGACCTTCTCGCCGTGGGTGTTGAGGTAGTCGATGACCTCCTCGAGCGTGTCGCAGAAGGAGCCCATGCAGACGACCACGCGGTCGGCGTCGTCGGCGCCGTAGTAGTCGAACAGATGGTAGTTGGTACCGAGCTTGGCGTTCACCTTGTCCATGTAGGACTGGACGATGGCGGGCAGCGCGTCATAGGTGGCGTTGCAGGCCTCGCGGTGCTGGAAGAAGATGTCGCCGTTCTCGTGGCTGCCGCGAGCGGTGGGGTGCTCGGGGTTGAGCGCGTGGTCGCGGAACGCCTGGACGGCGTCCATGTCGCACATGTCCTTGAGGTCCTCGTAGTCCCACACGGCGACCTTCTGGATCTCGTGGCTGGTGCGGAAGCCGTCGAAGAAGTTGACGAACGGCGTCTTGCCGGTCAGCGCGGCGAGGTGGGCGACGGGCGAAAGGTCCATGACCTCCTGGACGTTGCCCTCGGCGAGCATGGCGAAGCCGGTCTGGCGGCAGGCCATGACGTCGGAGTGGTCGCCGAAGATGTTGAGCGCGTGGGACGCGACGGTACGGGCCGAGACGTGGAAGACGCTCGGCAGGCCCTCGCCCGCGATCTTA
>NZ_JADNJJ010000215.1:0-3153 GCF_015554865.1 Collinsella sp. D33t1_170424_A12
CCCCTCCTGCTCTCACCTGCTTGCGGCACGTGGAGACGTAGGACTTGGTTGAAGCGGCCACGATCCGGGGTCGCTCCGCGCTTCGCGCGTCGCGCCGCTAAGGATATGCACCGTTTACCTGGGTGCGCGGTTCGACGATTGCCTGTTATTCGAAAAAATGGAATCGGTTGGTTGAGAAGGCGAGCGTCACGGCAAAACCCTCGCCCTGGGCCGAGGCCGCCTCGATGCCAACGCCCATCTTGTCGCACAGGCGCTTTACAAGGTAGAGGCCTATGCCGGTCGAGCGCTTGCCCGTGCGGCCCGCCTCGCCGGTGAATCCTTTTTCAAACACGCGGGGAAGATCGGCGGCGCTGACACCGCACCCGTTATCGCGGATAGTGAGCTCGACGCGCTCGGTAGCTCGGCCCTCATCGCGCAGGCGCGCTGAAAACTCCACGAAGGCGTTGTCCTCGCGAGCGTATTTCACGCTGTTCTGAATGATCTGGCCCAAAATGAAGTGAATCCATTTTTCGTCGGTGAACACCTGGAAATCAAGGTCGCGGCGAAGAGGCGCCACGTGGCCCGAGATAAGGACGCGGGAGTTGGCCCGTATGGCGCCGGAAACCAGGTCTTTGAGGCTGTATTCGCGTATAAGGTAATCGCGCTCCACCGCTTCGGATCGAGCGTAGAACAGCGCCTGCTCCACGTAGCCCTCCATGCGATCGAGCTCTTCATCGAGGGAACGAACGCGGGCAAGCAGGAGCTCTTCATTCAGCGGCTCCTCCCCCACCGCCGACAGCTCGTCCTCGATGTTCTCGAGCATGAGGTGGGCCGCCGCAAGCGGAGACTTGGCTTCGTGTACCCAGGTCTCCACGTACTCGCGGTAATCGATGGTCTGCCGGCGGAACGACGCCACCTCGTCGTTCGCCGCCTTCGAAACGGCGCGCAACGCGTCGTAGGCCAGCGAGCCCTCTATGAAATCCGGGCGGTCCATGAGTTCGTTGGCATACAGCGGGGGCTCGCTTCCCGACGCCATGCGGGTGAGCTGCCCCAGAAACGGGCGCTTCCGCAGGTAATCGACGATCGGAACGAGCACCGTCGCCCCCACCATCATGCATCCCACCAACATGAGCATCGATGGGCGCGTGCCGGCAACCGCGAGCACCATGCACACCATCATATCGAGTGCTGTAAAGATCGCGATACCGACCCACGATGAACGCAGGTAGCTTCCAAAAGACACCGCGCGCCCCCTCTACACCGAATAGCCGCGACCGCGATGCGTGGTGAGATACCCCGTCACACCGATCTTCTCGAGCGTCGCGCGCAGGCGGTTGATATTCACGGTGAGCGTGTTGTCGTCCACGAACGCGTCGGAGTCCCACAGGTCGCGCATGATGGCGTCGCGCGAGACGATCGTGCCTGCCTTGGACATGAGCAGCGACAAGATGCGCATCTCGTTTTTGGTGAGCTCCACCTGCTTGCCGTTGGCGCAAGCAAGCGAGCGCGCGGGATCGAGCTCCAAGCCGTTATGCCTGAGCAGCGACGATTCGGCCGCACCCACGCGGCGCAACAACGCCGTGATGCGAGCGATGAGAACGCGCGAGCTGTATGGCTTGGGAACGAAGTCGTCGGCGCCCATGGTCATGGACATGACCTCGTCGATCTCGGTCACGCGCGAGGTGAGCACCACGATGGGCACCTGCGATACCTCGCGCAGCTCGCGACAGATAAACTGCCCGTCGGTGCCGGGCAGGGTAAGGTCGAGCAGGACCAGGTCGGGATCGGCTGCCAGCACGTCGGCCACCACGCGGTCGAACGAAAGGCAGCATGCCGTCTCGAAGCCGTTGCGCTCAAGCACCTCGAGCAGCTCGTTGCGAATCGCGGCATCGTCTTCGACTACGAAAATCTGCGCCATGGCAACCGCCCTTCCCGTCGAATGCGGGCGCGCGCCCGCAGCCTTGTGCGCGCCCGTCGGCACGCGTCGCCCTCCATCACCAGTATGCCGCCGCGGACCAATGACCGGGCCAGGAAACCGCCATCGTTACAGCAATGTAAGAGTCGAGCCGCCCGTCGACGCGGCGGAACGCAGGGCGTCGACCGCATGATGGAGAAGGCCGAGCTGACCGGCGCGCGCACGATGGAGGCGCGACAACCTTAGAATAGCTTGGCCACGCCATCGTGCAGGAAGCGGGCGAAATCCGCGCCCGCCGAAACCTGGGCGGCGGCGTCCAGATCGCTTGCAACGACCACGCCGTGCTCGTCCGAGACGAGCAACACGACCGGGGCAGCCGAAACCACGTCGAGCGATGCGCGCTCGACCTGCATGCCGCGCGTCGCCGCCAGCTGCTCCACCAGGGTGAGCGCGCCGCAGCCGTGCTCGCCCGCGGCCACAAACAGGCGCTCGCCATCGGCGGCGCACAGCACCTCGGGCGCCACGCCCGTCTCGCCCTCTTCGACCTGCGACAGGCGGGCGCGCTCAGCCAGCGATGCGCGGTCGGTTGCGGCCAAGGGCTCGTACTCGCCCACCGACATGGCCGCATTACCGTTCACGTCGATCACCAACATGAGCACGCCGTCACGCTGGGTATACGACCCCTCGGTGAGCGACCATTCCACGTGCTGCTTCGCCCACGACAACATATTATGGGTGAGCGGCTCGCCCTGCACCACGCGCTGCGACAGTGCGCGAATATGGCGGTTGAGCAGCGGAACGCGCTTGTTATGCATACGCCAGCGGCACACGAGCGCGGGTGCATTGAGGTCGAAGGGCTCCAGCCCCCGCTCCTGATTAGCGCAAAACTCCTCGTAGGCGCGCTGCTCCTCGGGGTCGTCGAACAGCCCCGTCAAACCCTCGTCCGCCATACCGGCACCTCCTGCAACAAAAAGCCCTCGCCCCGCGAGAGCACGTAGCTACATATATCTTCTTGTTATACCCCATAGCACCACGGGCCATGTGCGGCAAAAGGATGGCTCCGGCACCGTAGACGACGCGGGGGTCGACGCATCATCGAGCCACATCCCCCTTTTTGATCTTGTGCGTATGCCAGCTTGTCCGTACGTATGGAAATGGACCGTCACAACGTCGCTTAGCGGGCCGAAGGCATACGCGAGAGCGGGGCGGGCGACCGAAGGCATACGCGAGAGCGGGGCGGGCGACCGAAGGCATACGCG
>NZ_JADNJJ010000216.1:0-1030 GCF_015554865.1 Collinsella sp. D33t1_170424_A12
AGGCCACCCTCCAGGGGCCTATCGAAGATGGCCCACTCCAGCGAAAGATCATGAAGGCGCTCGACATCCTCATATGGCATCTCGTCGAAATCAGGCTGGACTTGCTCAATGAACTCCTTGTACGCCGCCTCCGCAAAGCCGGGGTAACGGCGCCCGAGGAAATGGATCACGCGGCCGAATTCGACTCCCTGCGCCTGTGGGGACATACATGCTCCTAACTGGCACATCTCATTGGCGCCCATGCCAAGCAGCAGATGTACGGACAAACGAAGACCGGCAACAAGCGCCCATGGAAGGTAAAATGCATACCGAGCGAGCGCGATCGGATTCAATTCTTGCAAGTGCAAATCACCATGTCAACGGCTTGCACAAGGCTGTTCGGTGTAGGCACAAGAAATCGCCCGCAGTCCCATAGCGCCATAAGCGCCCGCTTTGAAGCTCAACCTCCCTTTGGCGCGCAAGCCGCCAGCTGCAAATAAAAGTGAATGAACGCAGGTTGCTTTTGTATCATTTGCAAAATTGCAGGTTACAACCCTTCACCATTGGTGGACAAAGTGAGTAGCCTCGGGTTGCCCGCCCATGAGTTGAACAGATTTCGCGATTAGGGGCCCAATCGTGGCGCCTCCGTCGCCTGCATCAGGCTCGCCGCGACCACCGCACGGCGTGGCCCCCGAGGCAACGCAGTGGGATAATGTCAGCCAAAGAAGACTAGAACGCCCGCAGCAGAGAAGCTGCTGGCATGGCTCGAACCGATAGCGGCAATCGCAAGGAGGACGCACATGAACAGAGAAGGACTGGACGAGCTGATGTCCATCGACCTTGAGACGCGCAGGGATGCGGAGGCGATCCTCTTCGCGCTCGAGCAGGTGCCCGACGGCTTCAACACCACGACCTACCGCGAGCTGGAAGCGCAACTCGGCTGCGATATCGATGTTGCCGAACGCTACCTGTTCGACCTGCACGCGGCCATCATGCTGCTCTCCGAGGCCCATGGCCTCAAGCTCGACATGAGCCGCCACGACTACAAGTT
>NZ_JADNJJ010000217.1:0-2572 GCF_015554865.1 Collinsella sp. D33t1_170424_A12
GCAGTGATGTACGGAAGTCAGAAGAGTAAGGCGAGAACCTTGCGATTCCTTTCCAAACCAGAAACTAGCTTATAGCACAGAATGGATCCGATCGGCGTTACAGCCGGCCGGACGGGCTCTTCCGCGCCCATGTATTTGGACGGAGAGTTCGATCCTGGCTCAGGATGAACGCTGGCGGCGCGCCTAACACATGCAAGTCGAACGGCACCCACCCCCGGGTGGAAGCGAGTGGCGAACGGCTGAGTAACACGTGACCAACCTGCCCGGCTCTCGGGGATAGCCGCGGGAAACCGCGGGTAATACCCGGCGAACCCGCCCGGACGCATGTCCGGGCGGGCGAAGCTTTCGCGGAGCCGGATGGGGTCGCGGCCCATCAGGTAGACGGCGGGGTGACGGCCCACCGTGCCTACAACGGGTAGCCGGGTTGAGAGACCGACCGGCCAGATTGGGACTGAGACACGGCCCAGACTCCTACGGGAGGCAGCAGTGGGGAATCTTGCGCAATGGGGGCAACCCTGACGCAGCGACGCCGCGTGCGGGACGAAGGCCTTCGGGTCGTAAACCGCTTTCAGCAGGGACGAGTCAAGACGGTACCTGCAGAAGAAGCCCCGGCTAACTACGTGCCAGCAGCCGCGGTAATACGTAGGGGGCGAGCGTTATCCGGATTCATTGGGCGTAAAGCGCGCGTAGGCGGCCGCGTAGGCGGGGGGTCAAATCCCGGGGCTCAACCCCGGTCCGCCCCCCGAACCCCGCGGCTCGGGTCCGGTAGGGGAGGGTGGAATTCCCGGTGTAGCGGTGGAATGCGCAGATATCGGGAGGAACACCGGTGGCGAAGGCGGCCCTCTGGGCCGAGACCGACGCTGAGGCGCGAAAGCTGGGGGAGCGAACAGGATTAGATACCCTGGTAGTCCCAGCCGTAAACGATGGACGCTAGGTGTGGGGGGAGAGTCCCTCCGTGCCGCAGCCAACGCATTAAGCGTCCCGCCTGGGGAGTACGGCCGCAAGGCTAAAACTCAAAGGAATTGACGGGGGCCCGCACAAGCAGCGGAGCATGTGGCTTAATTCGAAGCAACGCGAAGAACCTTACCAGGGCTTGACATGCTAGTGAAGCCGGGGAGACCCGGTGGCCGAGAGGAGCTAGCACAGGTGGTGCATGGCTGTCGTCAGCTCGTGTCGTGAGATGTTGGGTTAAGTCCCGCAACGAGCGCAACCCCCGCCGCATGTTGCCAGCAGGTAGAGCTGGGCACCCATGCGGGACCGCCGGCGCCAAGCCGGAGGAGGGCGGGGACGACGTCAAGTCATCATGCCCCTTATGCCCTGGGCTGCACACGTGCTACAATGGCCGGTACAGCGGGATGCGATGGCGCGAGCCGGAGCGGATCCCTCAAAGCCGGCCCCAGTTCGGATTGGGGGCTGCAACCCGCCCCCATGAAGTCGGAGTTGCTAGTAATCGCGGATCAGCATGCCGCGGTGAATGCGTTCCCGGGCCTTGTACACACCGCCCGTCACACCACCCGAGTCGTCTGCACCCGAAGCCGCCGCCCCAACCCGTTCGCGGGAGGGAGGCGTCGAAGGTGTGGAGGGTGAGGGGGGTGAAGTCGTAACAAGGTAGCCGTACGGGAACGTGCGGCTGGATCACCTCCTTTCTAGGGAGATACACCTCTAGGAAAACTAGATCAATCAACATTGTTCAGACGGGCGCGGTGGAGCACACCCGTCCGGCCTGTCCTCCCGGCGCCCCCGCCCGCAGCGTCCGGTCCCCGGGGCACGCACCCGCGTACCTTGAGAGCCGCATAGCGAGACGAAGATCTGTAGTGAATACATCTGATCTGATCGATTCTCAACTTGAAGAGGACGAAGATTCATCTTCGAATAAATCTGCGAGAACAAGAATATCGAAAGAAATGCAAGGAGCATCTGACCGCCCGGGCCCCCAGGGCCCGGACGGTATGCGACACCCATGCACCGGTCGCGTATAGCGACCGAGGAACTACGGACGCCCGCGCCGTGGCGCGGGCAAGATACGTAGGGCGCACGGCGGATGCCTTGGCACAGGAAGCCGATGAAGGACGCGGCAAGCTGCGATAATCCGCGGTTAGGGGCACACACCCCTCGACCCGCGGGTCTCCGAATGGGCGAACCCGCCAGGAGAAGTCCTGGCATCCCCCGGAAGAACTCATATTCCGGGGGAGGACAACCCGGGGAACTGAAACATCTAAGTACCCGGAGGAGAAGAAATCAACAACGAGATCCCCCGAGTAGCGGCGAGCGAAAGGGGGCCGACGGCCAAACCGGCGAGCGGGCGGGCGCCAGCCTATACCGCCGCCGGGGTTGCAGGGCCTCCCGCCCGGGAGCTGGCGCTCCCGGCGGGCATCCATCCAGGGGAGCCGAACGGCATGGGAAGGCCGGCGGCACAGGGTTAGAGCCCCGTAGGCGCACCCTGAGGATGGAGCCCGGCGGAGGTCCCTGAGTAGGGCCGGGCACGTGAAACCCGGTCCGAACCCGGGGGGACCACCCTCCAAGCCTGAATACTCTCCTGTGACCGATAGCGAACCAGTACCGTGAGGGAAAG
>NZ_JADNJJ010000218.1:0-2528 GCF_015554865.1 Collinsella sp. D33t1_170424_A12
CCCAGCTCGACGCCATCGCCGACGGCTGCCTGAAATCGCTGCGGGGCGACTGCGGTGTGATGGCGCTCGCTTTCATCGCCATGTGCCGCATCGCGAACATCCCTGCGCGCTGGCAAAGCGGCCTGTACGTTGCTTGCGATTACATCGGTCCGCATGATTGGGCGATGTTCTATACCGAGGAATACGGCTGGTTGTGGGCGGATGTTTCCTTTGGCTCGTCATCACGTCGCGCGGGCGATGAGGCGCGACGCCTCCATCATTTCGGCAACCTCGACCCCTGGCGGATGGTTGCGAACAGCGTGTATCAGGCGCCCTTCGAACCCGATTTCGATGACGCGCGCTGGGATCCCTACGATAACCAGATGGGTGAAGCGAGCGTCGACGGTCGCGGATGCGATGAACCGGAAATGCTGCGCCAGATTGAACTCATTGCTTTGGATGCGTTGTAGAGCGCGTTGCTTGTGCTACTATAGGTACGCAATCCGCGCCCGAGTGGCGGAACGGCAGACGCAGGGGACTCAAAATCCTCCGCTGGCAACAGCGTGTGAGTTCGAATCTCACCTCGGGCACCATAGATTAGACAAGGGCCTCGGCAACGGGGCCCTTTACGTACCACGCCGAACTCACGCGAGTGCGATTCATGGTGAAAGCGTGAAGAGCGCTCACTCTGTGATATTATGCAATCTGCACTGTGTGAACACAGTAGCCAAAGTGGGACAGTAAGTCCCCACCTTTCGGCGCCATTGAGCAGCTGTCTGGTCCAACAAGTTAGTAATGCAACGACAAGATTGTTGTCGTTATTATGCTTGCAAGACCTGGATGCTGCTTATGGATCCGGGTCTTGTTTTCTATTCCGAAGGAGGTAAGGACATAGCTAAGTCTGATGACACCCGTATTAATGACGAGATCACCGGCACTACCTGCCGCCTGATCGGCGTCGACGGCTCGCAGCTCGGCCTGTTCGGCATCCGCGACGCCCAGCGCGTTGCAGATGAGCAGGGTCTCGACCTGGTCGAGATCGCCCCGAATGCAAACCCGCCGGTGTGCAGGGTCATGGATTACGGGAAGTTCAAGTACCAGCAGGCTATGAAGGCCAAGCAGGCTCGTAAGAACCAGTCCAAGGTCGAGGTCAAGGAAATGAAATTCCGCCCCAAGATCGACGTTGGCGATTACGAGACCAAGAAGGGCCATGTCCTGCGCTTCCTGAAGAAGGGTGCGCGCGTTAAGGTCACGATCATGTTCCGTGGCCGCGAGATGGCTCACCCCGAGCAGGGTCTCAACGTGCTCGAGCGTCTTTCCGAGGACCTCAAGCCCTACGCTACGGTCGAGTCGGCTCCCAAGCTTGAAGGCCGTAACATGCTCATGCTCCTCGCACCCATTAAGGGCGCCTTTGATAACGAGGCCAGCGGGGCCAAAAATGGCGAATAGCCATTTCTTCGTGTACGAGTAACCGAGAAGGAGAAGTTCATGCCTAAGATGAAGTCCCATAGCGGCACCAAGAAGCGTTTCCGCCGCACCGGCACGGGCAAGATCATGCGCTGCAAGGCGTTCAAGAGCCACATCCTCACCAAGAAGACCACCAAGCGCAAGCGTGGCTTCCGCCAGGAGACCGAGCTGGCCGCTGCCGACAAGAAGGTCGTCAACGCCCGTCTCGCTGGCAACTAAGCCATCGCTTTAGTTTCCCCTCATCCATTTTTAGGAGTTGATTAGATATGGCACGTGTGAAGCGCGCTGTGAACGCCAAGAAGAAGCGTCGTACCGTCCTTAACCGCGCAAAGGGTTATTACGGTCAGGCGTCCCGCTCTTATAAGTACGCCAAGGAGCAGGTGCAGCACTCCCTCCAGTACCAGTACCGCGATCGCCGCAACAAGAAGCGCGAGATCCGCAGCCTCTGGATCACCCGTATCAACGCCGCCGCTCGCATGAACGACATCTCCTACTCCCAGTTCATGCATGGCCTGAAGCTCGCCGGCATCGAGCTTGACCGCAAGGTCCTCGCTCAGATGGCGTACGAGGACATCGAGTCCTTCAACGAGCTCGCCGCCATCGCCAAGAAGGCACTCGAGGCTTAATTCTCCTCGAAGTACAACTTCGCTATACAACAGGGTCCCATCATCGGGGCCCTGTTTTTGTATGCATGCAGATTGTTCGAAATGATCATGCAGAATTGTCTTGAGCCCGTGGACTTGCGAAACTTTCAAGATGCTGCGAACAATCAGCACTCTTATTCGGCGAGCACGTTGGTTCGGGATAAGCGTAAGCGGGGATAGGGCTTCCCAGTATTTAATAGGAGGCATGAGCGGACGCTATGCGGCGGGGGCACCTTCCCGCACGGGCGTCGTCACCACAGTATGGTTGCTCGATCCCATCAGCTATTAATTCATTCGAACAAGAGGCGGGTTGCGCAACTATATTGAAGCCAAGACCGCAATCTGAATCCTATGTTCAGCCATATGTGTTCAAGTTGTGGAGGACGATATCCCCGGCGGCGGGGGAGCGGGGGTGTGGCAATATATCTCCTTGCCGCG
>NZ_JADNJJ010000025.1:0-4445 GCF_015554865.1 Collinsella sp. D33t1_170424_A12
CGATGACTTGGAGGCGCCTCGAATGCGCGCCCCCCTGCGCGGCGGCTGGCTGCCCGCACGCGTCGCAGGCGCGCCCGCTACATGAAGAGGGCGGCGAGCATGGCCACGAGTACACTCGGCAGCATGTTGGCCACGCGGAACGTCTTGCCCCAGATCAAGTCGACGCCGATGCAGAAGATGAGGATCGAGCCCACGGTCGACAGGTTGGCGAGCGCGGTCGCCGTCATGAGCGGCTGTAGGAAGCTAGCCAACAGGGTGAGGCTGCCCTGGAGCACGATGACGGGGATCACGGCGAAGATGCAGCCCTTGCCCATCGAGGCCGTCATGGTGCATACGAGCAGCGCGTCGATGGCGCCCTTGACCGCTAGGGTCGAGAAGTCGCCGGTGGTGCCGTCTTGGATGGCGCCCACGATGGACATGGCGCCCACCGCGACGGAAAGCGATGCCGTCACGAAGGCGTCGACGAATTCGGCGTCGCCGTTGCTGCGCGTGGCGTATTTGAGCCATTCACCGAAGCGGTCGATCTGGCGTTCCAGGTCAAGCACCTCGCCGATGAGCGATCCCAGGGCGAGGGAGCCCACCACCAGGGCGGTATTGCTCGCCGAGAGCCCGCCGTCTGCCAGGGAGAGCATGCCGGCCATCGCGCCCGAGATGCCTACGAACAGGATGGCGACCGCGGTTGCTTTGAGCAGGGTGTCCTGGATGCGCCCGTTGATGAAGCGGCCGAACGCCATGCCCGCGAAACCGCCGACGAGGATGAGCGAGACGTCGATAAGCGTGCCGAGTCCGATCATGGGTGTGCTCCTAACGCGTGCGCGCCGCCGGGAGGGCGGGCGCGGGACAATTGGTTACGTGCTGGAAGAGGGCGGAACAGCCCGTGACGACGTCGCGGTAGGTGGCGTCGAAGTCGCCGGTGTACCAGGGGTCGGCGACGTCGGCGGAGCTTCCCGCATATGCGAGGAGCTTCGTGCAGGCGCGCGCGGCGTCGGCGCCGAGGATGCGGCGCAGGCCGCGCTCGTTTTCTTCATCCATATAGACGACGTGGTCCCAGCGGTCGAATTCGTCGCGACTGACCTGCCGCGCTCGATGCGGGCCCACGGGTATGCCGACCTCCCGCAGCTTCGCCACGGTGCCGCGATGGGGTGGGTTGCCGATCTCCTCGCGGGAGGTGGCGGCCGAGTCGATCGCGAATTCGTCCTCGCGACCGGCGCGCCGCACGAGCTCCTCGAATACGAACTGCGCCATGCTCGAACGGCATATATTGCCATGGCATATGAAGAGGATGCGGTGCATGGGGTTCCTTTCGCGAGGGGTTCGGGCTCCATTGTACCGTGGCGCGTCGCGTCGCGGCTCCACGCGGTCGGGCGGTAGCGGCGACGTGGCGTTTCGTGCGCCGGGGCGGTGTTCGCGCGGGGGGCTCTATGGTTTTGTCAGCCGTAGCGGCTTTCGTTATTCAGCATGGCCCATCAGGGCACCGGCGTCGCGCGCGACCGGCCCACCGAGATGGGAGGGGAGCTGGGGCGGTGCCCGCGGGCGCCGGCGCCTACCTTGTGCGTATGCTTTCGACGTTGTGCGTATGCTTAGGCATTTGCACGTATGCTTTTGTGCTCGTTTTTACCGTTTTTCGCCCAAAAAATGGCAAAAAGCATACGTATGAGATTCGAACTGGCGAAAAGCATACGCATGGGAGTCAAACTGGCGAAAGGCATACGCATGGGAGTCAAGCTGGCAAAAAGCATACGCATGGGATTCGAGCTGGCGATAAGCATACGCATGGTGTTTGGGACGGTTTCGAGCGGGGCGCGGCTGCTGCTGCGGCGCGTGGCGAGTGCATGGAGCGTGCGCCGCGCGTCGGCTCGGTCGTGTAGGATAGGGAACCCGACTGATTAGTGAGGAGATCGAGATATGGCCGATACCCAACATGTCGATGTTGCTTCCATCATGAATATGGTCGCCGCGCTCAACCCTGCCAACGCGGGCAAGTCGGCGGCAACGCCTGGTTCCGCACGGGGCGCGGGCGCCTCTGCGGGCGCGGCGGGCGAGGGCGTTCGCGCGTCCGGTGCATGCGCGGCCGCAGGGACCGGAAGCGCGAGCGGCGTCGTTTCGTCAGCCGAGACGGGCGCCGTCACCGCTGCCGTTTCGCCTGTCCCGACGGCCGCGGCCGATGTCGCGCCGGCAGCCGAGCGCCTGGACGTGCCCGCCGAGGTGCCGGAGGCCCTCAAGGCGCGTATCGCCGCCGCGCTGGCAGCCGAGCTCGGCCAATCCGCGTCGCGTATCGAGGCCGTGGTCGCGCTCATCGACGAAGGCGCCACCATCCCGTTCATCGCGCGCTACCGCAAGGAGGTCACGGGCGGGATGGACGACGTTGCCCTGCGCGCGCTCAACGACCGCTTGGCCTACCTGCGCAACCTCGAGCAGCGCAAGGCGGACGTCATCGACCTCATCAACATGCAGGGCAAGCTCACGCCGGAGCTTCTGGACGAGATCCGCTCGGCCACGGTGCTCCAGCGCGTCGAGGACCTCTACAAGCCCTATCGCAAGAAGCGCGCCACGCGCGCCTCGAAGGCCCGCGACGCCGGCCTGGAGCCGCTCGCCAACCTCATTCTCATGCAACCCGCGCGCAGCGACGATCCGCTCAAGGTCGCTGAGGGCTACCTCAACGCGCCTGCCGGCTACGACACCCCCGAGGCGGCGCTTGCGGGCGCGCAGGATATCGTGGCCGAGCTCGTGGCCGAAGACCCCGAGAACGTGGCCGACCTGCGCGAGTTCACGCAGAAGACGGCCGCCATCGAGTCCGAGGCGGTGGATGCGGACGAAAAAACGCCCTACGAGCCGTACTACGAGTTCGCCGAGGCGGCGCGGACCATCCCCAACCATCGCATCCTGGCTATCAACCGCGGCGAGCGCGAGGGCAAGCTGCGCGTGCGCGTACGTGTGGACGGCGAGGCGGCGTCGAATCGTCTGGTAGGCCGCTATCCACGCCGTCGCGGCCCCTTCGCCCCCGTGCTGGAGGGTGCGGTTGCCGACGGCTACAAGCGCCTGATGGCGCCCTCGCTCGAACGCGAGCTCCGCGTCGACCTCACGGTCCGCGCCCAGCTCGACGCCATCAAGGTGTTCGCCAAGAACACCGAGGGCCTGCTGCTGCAGCGCCCCGTGCGCGGCGCCCGCGTGATCGCGCTCGATCCGGGCTACCGCGCCGGCTGCAAGGTGGCGGTGCTGGACGAATATGGCAAGCTGCTTGACCACACCATCCTGTATCCCACGCCGCCGCGCCGCGACATCGCGGGGACCAAGCGCGAGCTGGCCCGCCTCGTGCGCAAGCACCGCATCAACACCATCGTGGTGGGCAACGGCACGGCGAGCCGCGAGACCGAGGAGGTCGTGGCGGCCTTCATCGCGGAGTCGGCACCAGATCTGCGCTATACCATCGTGAACGAGGCGGGCGCGTCGGTGTATTCGGCGTCCGAGCTGGCGAGCCAGGAGTACCCCGACCTCGACGTGACCACCCGCGGCGCCATGAGCCTGGGCCGCCGCTTGCAGGACCCGCTGGCCGAGCTCGTCAAGATTCCGCCGCAGTCCATCGGCGTGGGCCAGTACCAGCATGACCTCGACCAGGCGGAGCTGGGCCGCGCGCTGGGCAACGTGGTGGAGGACGTGGTGAACCGCGTCGGCGTCGACCTCAACACGGCGAGCGCGAGCCTGCTGTCCTACGTGTCGGGCATCACGCCCGCGGTGGCGAAGAACATCGTGGCATATCGCGAGGAGAACGGTGCGTTCACCGACCGGCGCCAACTTAAGAAGGTGCCCAAGCTCGGACCCAAGGCGTTTCTCAACTGCGCGGGCTTCCTGCGCATCGCCGGCGGCAAGAACCCCCTCGACGCCACCAGCGTGCATCCCGAGAGCTACGACGTGGCCACCGAGCTGCTGCATCGCGCGCACGTCGAGCCCGCGGCGCTGGCTGCCGGCGGCGTTCCCGGCATCGCCAAGCGCGTGGGTTCTCTGGGCGAGCTGGCGGGAGAGCTGCATTGCGGCGTGCCGACGCTGCGCGATATCGTGGCGGAGCTGGAGAAACCGGGCCGCGACCCGCGCGACGATGCACCCGAGGTCATCTTCTCGCAGGCTGCGCGCAGCATCGAGGACCTCGAGGTGGGCATGGAGCTCAAGGGCACCGTGCGCAACGTGGTCGACTTCGGCGCCTTCGTGGACGTGGGCGTGCACCAGGACGGTCTCGTGCACATCTCCAAGCTGGCCGACCGCTTCGTGAAGCACCCCAGCGAGGTCGTGTCGGTGGGCGACACCGTGACCGTATGGGTGACGGGCGTCGACCGCGCGCGTCAGAAGATCTCGCTCACCATGGTGAAGGGGAAGATGGACCGCTAGCCGAGGTCCCGGCGTAGCCCAAGGGGCCGGACGCCGCCGCGCGGGCCCCGGGTGGCGGGCGCGGT
>NZ_JADNJJ010000219.1:0-1631 GCF_015554865.1 Collinsella sp. D33t1_170424_A12
GCGCGAGCGTCGGTATCGAACGTGATGTTCTTAGCCATTGTTATATCCTCCAAAAGAAAGATGCGAGAAGATTCGACTGAGGGACAGGCACTCAATCAAACTGCGTTGCGGAAACGAAAAGTTACTCGACCACGGCGTAGATGTCGTCGGCGCGCATGAGCAGGTAGGTCTCGCCATCGACCTTGACCTCGTTGCCACCGAACTTACCGTAGATGACGACGTCGCCCACCTTCACGTCCATGGGCAGGCGCTCGCCGTTATCGGCCACCTTGCCGGCGCCGACGGCGATGATCTCGCCGCGCTGCGGCTTCTCCTGGGCGTTGCTGGCGATGTACAGGCCGGAAGCGGTCTTCTGCTCGGCCGCATCGGGCTTGACGAGAACGCGGTCACCAAGAGGCTTAAGCATTGGGGATTCCTCCTAACGTGTCGCGCGGGGCGAAACCTGCGCGAACCCTTACGGTTTTTCGTACGCCCTGAATAGTACCCAGCCGTGCGGACTTATACAACGTGACTTCAAAAAATCTTATAACTCGGCACTTAGATTTCCTGAGCGCTGTATTAGTCGTTGAAAGCTCATGCGCCGCACAAGCAGATAAGTGAGTCCGCCAGGCACGATGTGGCCCTCGCAGAAGGACACAGGATGCGCTTCCATGAAGACCGATGAGACCCAGACCGATCCTTCGCACGCGGCGCAGAACGTCAACCCACTAGTCGATTTGAGAGTGTTGGACCTGGCGCCAATCGACCGGTGAATCGCCTTGGAATCGAGGCCCCTCCGCACGAGCCCCATCGTGCGCACATAGGGACAGGCACCAAAAGCGGCATCGACCTTGCAAAGCGGTGCCCTCATTCCTCAAATGCATAAACGCAGAACCGGAATGCATAGAAAAAATACGCGTAGACGTGATTCCGCGCGATTTGCCACCGCGGAGGTGATCCAATGGCACTAGATGTAGAAATTGAGTCCAAAAGGATGCCAGAGCGGCATTCGAACGGCCATTAGCAATCGCTCCAAGCGCCTTCGGAAGCGCTTTCAACGAAAATACCCGCCTTACCGCTCACATTACGCAACAGTTATCCAGTATCGCGGCAACTTTAAAATATTCATGCCGTCTGCAAGAGCGCCCTCGGACTCATTTTGTGCATTTACTGCCAGAGCGCCACCAGAGAGGAGCATCTAGGACGACAACGGCGCTGCAGCCGCATGAAACTCAGATGGGGCTCTCGCGAGCGCCGTATCTCATACTATATGAAACAGCTTTCTGAAACAGCTATCGATGCAGCCCGCCCGTCTTTCAAAGTCGATTGCGCTCGTTCACCGTAAAACCTCCCCTGCGCAAAGCGCCATCGATACAATAAAGGCCATTACAGTACGCGATCATCATTTGGAAAGGATCGCGCCATGGGCTTCTTTGGATTTGGAAAGTCGGATGGACCCGAGAGCTACACCGCCGCGGGAAAGCTCGTCACCTGCTCGCATTGCGGATGCGATCGCTTCAAAAAACGCGAGGCGCAGCTCAACACGGCGCTCATGAGCGCCATGGACCTCGACTGCTTCAACGAGAGCGCCGTCGCGCTCATCTGCGAAGATTGCGGCCACCTCGAGTGGTTCATCAACGAGGGCTGCCTGA
>NZ_JADNJJ010000220.1:0-7612 GCF_015554865.1 Collinsella sp. D33t1_170424_A12
GTCGAATCTTCTCGCATCTTTCTTTTGGAGGATATAACAATGGCTAAGAACATCACGTTCGATACCGACGCTCGCGCCAAGCTCGCGAAGGGCGTCAACACCCTGGCCGACGCCGTCACCGTTACCATGGGCCCCAAGGGCCGCTACGTGGCCCTGCAGCGCTCCTTCGGCGCTCCCACCATCACCAACGACGGCGTTTCCGTCGCCAAGGAGATCGAGCTCGAGGACAACATCGAGAACATGGGCGCCCAGCTGGTGAAGGAGGTCGCTACCAAGACCAACGACACCGTGGGTGACGGCACCACCACCGCCACGCTGCTGGCCCAGGCCATCGTGAACGACGGCCTCAAGAACGTGGCCGCCGGCGCCAACCCGCTGGCCATTCGCCGCGGCATCGACAAGGCCGTCAACGCCGCCGTCACCGCCATGAAGGGCCAGGCCCAGCCTGTCGCCACCAAGGAGCAGATCGCTTCCGTCGGCACCATCTCCGCCGGCGACGCCGAGGTTGGCAACAAGATCGCCGACGCCATGGACGTCGTGGGCAAGGACGGCGTTATCACCGTCGAGGATTCCCAGACCTTCGATATCCAGATCGATACCGTCGAGGGCATGCAGTTCGACAAGGGCTACGTCTCCGCGTACTTCGTTACCGACAACGACCGCATGGAGGCCGTGATGAAGGATCCCTATATCCTCATCACCGACCAGAAGATCTCCAACGTTGCCGACATCATGCCCGTTCTCGAGGCTGTTTCCCGCGCTGGCAAGGGCCTGCTCATCATTGCCGAGGACATCGACGGCGAGGCCCTGCCCACGCTCGTCCTCAACAAGATCCGCGGCGCCCTCAACGTCTGCGCTGTGAAGGCCCCCGGCTACGGCGACCGTCGCAAGCGCCTGCTCGAGGATATCGCCATCCTCACCGGCGGCCAGGCTGCCCTGGACGAGCTGGGCATCAAGGTTGCCGACATCACCGCTGAGATGCTCGGTACCGCCAAGTCCGTCACCATCACCAAGGACAACACCACCATCGTCGACGGTGCCGGCACCAAGGAGGCCATCGCCGACCGCGTGGCCGCCATCAAGGGCGAGATGGAGCACACCGAGTCCGAGTTCGACCGCGAGAAGCTCCAGGAGCGCCTGGCCAAGCTCTCCGGCGGCGTTGCCGTGATCAAGGTCGGTGCTGCTACCGAGACCGAGCTCAAGGAGATCAAGCATCGTGTCGAGGACGCCCTGCAGGCCACCCGCGCGGCCGTCGAGGAGGGCATCGTCGCCGGCGGCGGCGTCGCCTTCATGGACGCCCTGCCCGCGCTCGAGGGCATCGAGATCTCCGATCCCGAGGAGCAGATCGGTATCGACATCATCAAGAAGGCGCTCACCGCTCCGGTGGCCACCATCGCCAAGAACGCCGGCTACGAGGGCGCTGTCATCGTGGACAAGGTCTCCGAGCTTCCCGCAGGCGAGGGTCTGAACTCCGCTAACGGCGAGTGGGGCAACATGATCGAGATGGGCGTGCTCGACCCGGTCAAGGTTACCCGCACCACCCTGCAGAACGCCGCTTCCGTGGCCTCCCTCATCCTTATCACCGAGGCCACCGTTTCCGACGTGCCGAAGAACACCCAGCTCGAGGACGCCATCGCGGCTGCTACCGCCGGTGCCCAGGGTGGCGGCATGTACTAAGCGAAACGCTTAGAACTCCCACCGGAATCCCCCGGAGGTCCCACGCGCTCAGCTTCGCGGCTTCGCCGCTCAGAAGTCGCGCTTTGGGATCCTCCGGGGGATTCCTGCGTTTACAGCGCTTCGGGGCTTATGGGGAAAAGAGGTTGGTGCGCTCGGCTTCGCGGCTTTGCCGCTTGAAAAGTCGCGCTTTGGGATCCTCTGGGGGATTCCTGCGTTTACAGCGCCTCGGGGCTTATGCGGAAGAGGGGTCGGTGCGCTCGAGGCTTTTCTTGCGGTTTCGGTGGGTGCGGCGAGAGGTCGTATAATGCCGGGCGGAGACGAGTGTCCTTGGCGGTTGTAGGCTGCGGGCGAATTGGGGTGATCGGTGTGAGAACGCGAGACGTGCTTGCTTTGGGCGCGGCGGGTGTCACCGCGGCGGCCGCATGGGCGGCCTGGTCGAACGGGGCTATTCAGACAACATCGTACGAGCTCGTCGTCGATCGGTTGCCGCGGGCTCTCGACGGCTTGAGAATCGCCCATATCTCCGACCTGCACAATGCGGAGCTGGGTCGCGGCAACGGGCGCTTGATCAAGCGGATCTGCCGCGCGAGACCAGACCTCATTGTGGTTACCGGCGATTTGATCGACTCGCGGCGCACGCGTATCGATGCGGGCGTGCATCTTGCAGCTCGGGCGGCACGGGAGGCGCCTACCTATTACGTGCCGGGAAATCACGAGGCGCGCCTGCAAGAGTATCCGCAAATCGCGAGCAGCCTGGAACGTGCGGGCGTGGTTGTTCTGGAAAACGGGGCCGTGCCATTTGAACGAGACGGAGGGCAACTGATCCTGCTGGGTCTTATGGATCCGGCCTTCCAACGTCCGTATCCGCGCGGAGCGACGCCTCGGATCATCGATGAACAGCTGGCACGCGTTCTGGCCACGGCGGGTATCGATTGCGACGACGCGGCCGCGCCGTGTACGGTGCTGCTTACGCATCGGCCGGAATTGCTCGACGTATATGCGGCGCACGGTGTTGACGTGGCATTCGCGGGCCATGCCCATGGGGGCCAGGTGCGGCTGCCGGGTGTGGGGGCGCTGTTCGCTCCGAGCCAAGGGTTCTTCCCAGCCATTACGGCGGGCGTGCACACAAGCGGGCGCACGCAGCTGGTGGTGAGTCGCGGCCTGGGCCCGAGCGTGGTGCCGCTTCGCGTGAACAACCGGCCAGAGCTCGTGGTGGCAACCCTGCGCTGCAGGCCTGCCGCTGTGTAAGCAAGTGGGTAGCTGCGTGGGTTGTATTTGTAAGGCCGGGGCCTGTGCCGCCTTCAAAGGTAATGAAACGGGTCGAATTCGCGCTTGATGCCGCTGGTGTCCGGGCGGAGTGCTATGGTTTCCCAACCTATTGGTTCCTGGGAGAGGGAGGCATGCTATGTATTGTCCGTCGTGTGGTGCGAAGGTGGATGAGGGGTCGCGCGTTTGTTCGGCGTGCGGCTGCTTCGTGGATCAAGGCCCGACGCCGCCGCAGGCTTCACCTGTGATGCCCGAGGACGCCCCGGTATCCTCTGGTGAGATTCGAGAGGTTCCCGCTGCATCGCACGGTGTGCCCCAGGTTCCCGTGAACGCGTCGCGCAGCCTGCTCACGTGGATCGTGCTCACGTTTCTTACCTGTGGGATTTACAGCTGGTACTTCATCTACACGCTTGCAAACGATATGAATCGCATCTGCCAGGGCGATAACGAGGAGACGCCCGGTCTGCTCGTCTTCATCCTGCTTTCCATCGTCACATGCGGGTTTTACTCGTACTGGTGGTATTACAAGATCGGTAACCGCATGCAGGCGAATGCGCCGCGCTATGGGTTGATGTTCCAGGAGAACGGTACCACCATTCTGCTATGGATGATCGTCGGTTTGCTGCTGTGCGGCTTGGGGCCCTTCGTTGCCATGTTTATCATCATCAAGAATTCCAATGCGCTCGCTGCGGCCTATAACGCGCGCTTGGTCCGCGCGTAGCACGGGTGAACCGAGGTTCCAAGGTGGTCGATATCCTGAAGCGGGTGCTTGTGCTCGGTGCATTCGTTGTTGTCGGCGCCCTTGTCCTCCTGGTTTCGGGTATCGGCTGCCCCATTCGTTTCGTAACGGGCATCTCGTGTCCTGGTTGCGGATTAACGCGCGCATGGCTCAGCACACTGCAATTTGATTTCGCTGCCGCCATGGCGTATCACCCGCTCTTTTGGCTGGTGCCGCCCACGGTGCTGCTGGCCGTGTGGTTTGATCGCTTGGGTGGTCCGAACCGGTCGGCCGGGGCGGAGGGCGCTCGCGCCCGTTGGATCCTGGGCGTCTGTCTGGGTGCGGCGGTAATCGCGTTCGTGGCCCTGTGGCTCGTGCGCCTATCCGATCCCGCGGACGCCGGGCTGCTCTGTGCGGGCGCGCCTCCGCAGGGCGTGCCCGCAGATATCGTGAACGTTCGTTGGTTGCGCTCTGTCGGGATGGCTTTCAAGCGGTGGTAGGGCGATAGATGCACGCCTCGTTCCGAGGGGCGATTGCGCGCGCGTCGCGGACGGGGCTTCGGATCAGGCTGTCTGCTTGAGGTAGAGCACGCCGAACGGCGGAATCTCGATCGAACCGTCGAGGCCGAGCACCTCGCTACAGGGTACTGCCGTCGAATCATCTCCGGGCGCGCACGCCATCAAGACGTCGAAGGAGCCGTGCAGCCCGCTGTCGTGGAACGTGAAGGGCGCATCTTCGGCGTTCACGGCAACGAGCACGCGTTCGGCGGCCTGCTCGCCGTCGGCCGGGGCATCGCGTTCGAAGAGCAGCTGCTTGTTGGTGATGATGATGTTGCGATAGCTGCCGTGGCACAGCGCGCGCGACGAGCGGCGCACGTGGTTGAGGCGATCGATGAACGCGGTGAGCTCGTTGGGTCCCTCGCCGCCCTCCCAGCCGGATGCGGGATTCGCCAGCGCATCGGCATCGGGCGCATCGAGCGCGGGCCGAAGCTCGACATCGGCCAGGTAGCCGGTGCCCTTGGCGCCGAGCCGCCCCCATTCGCTGCCGTAGTAGAGGCAGGGGATACCGGGCATGCCGAAGAGCACGCCATAGGCGGCCGCCAGATGGCGCTTCTCGGTGAGGATGCTTGCCAGGCGCGAGACGTCGTGGTTATCGGCGAAGCTCACCAGATGCTTGCCGCGGTAGATGCACCACGGGTCGCCGCCGTACTGGCGGTGCAGGGAATGCGCGATCTCGAACATATTCATCGAGTTGAAGCTCGAGTACAGGCCCTTATAGCACTCGTAGTTGGTGCACGAGTGCAGCATCTCGTCGTTGACGATGAGGTTGTAGTCGCCGTGCAGGACCTCGCCGATGAGGGGGAAGCCGTCGCCCGGCGTGCCGTTGAAGCGCGGCTCGGCGCCGAGCTCGTCGGCAAGTCCGCGAAGCCGGCGAACGAAGTCGCGGTCCAGGCTGTAGGCGACGTCGAGGCGCAGGCCGTCAACTCCTAGCTCGCGCTTCCACATGCGAACGGTATCAAGTAGATAGTCGACGACGGCGGGATTGCGCAGGTTGAGCTTGATCAGGTCCTGATTGCCCTCCCAGCCTTCATACCAGAAGCCGTCGCCGAAATGCGTGTCGCCATCGAAGTTGAGGTTGAACCAATCCTTGTAGGGGGAATCCCAGCGATGCTCGCGCACATCGCGAAACGCCCAGAAGTTGCGGCCAACGTGGTTGAACACCGCGTCGATGACCACGCGGACGCCATGGGCGTGCAGCGCGTCGATGGTTTCGGCAAAGTCCTCGTTGGTGCCCAGGCGACAGTCGACGGCGCGTAGGTCGCGCGTGTTGTATCCATGGGTGTCGGAGGCGAACACGGGGTTGAGCAGGATGGCACCGATCCCGAGCCCTCCCAGGTACGGGGCCCAATCGATAAGTTGCTTGATGCGGTGGCGCTCAACCTGCCCGCGTGCACCGGCTTCATCGTCGAGCGCGGGCGCGTCGAACGGGCAGCCGAGCATGCCCAGCGGATAGATCTGATAGAACGTTGTATCGAAAGCCCACATAGCGGCTCCTTTGTATCGGCGCGGCCGCGGGCGAGCGCGCGACGCCACGCGTGGCCGGTATGGTTTACGGACGGCTGTTACCATACCGCGCAAATATGTTGGGGGAGCCACCTATTCGACAGGCGTCGGCAGGGGGTTCGAAGGCGGTCGGGATCTCTTGCGATCCGTCCGTAAAGCATGCGAGGCCCCGCATGGGGCCTCGCAAAGAGAGCGGCTTGTGGCGGTGCCTATGCCTGTAGGCCGGCCCGGCGCTTGCGCATGAGGAACGTGGCGGCTGCAAGCAGTGCGACCAGCACGCCGACGAACGGCCAGCGCGTGGGGTCGGCGAAGCTCGAGATGCCGACGGCAAGGGAGCTCACCGTGGCCAGGGCGGGCACGACGGCGCGCTTGACGCGACCGGTGCGGGTGGCCGCGGGCCCCGCGGGATCGTGCAGCATGGCCTGTACGTAGAAGAGCGGCATGATGAAGAGGTTGAGACCTACGGCGATCTCGGAGATGTCGCCGTTGGGCAGCAGGCCGTTGACGGTCACGAATGCGTGGACGGCCATCCACAGCAGGACGGATCCCAGCGCCACGAGTGCGCTGTTAAGCGGGAAGCGCAGCGTAGGGTTCATCTTGAGGAGCTGCTTTTCAAACGGGACCTCGCCGACCGCTGCCAGCGCATAGGGCATGCGAAGGATCGAAAGGACCAGTCCGTTGGCGGTGCCGGCTACGGCGATGAACGCGATGAGGTTGGGCCATGCCGCAGCCTGGGGGCCGAAGAGCTCGACGAACAGCAGCGAGAGGCTGGCATCGCCTGCGGCCATGACCTCCTGTGGGCCCAGGAAGCAGGAGATGCCTACGAAGTACGCGATGTAGAGCGTGAGGATGATGGCGGGCCCGGTGACAAGGGCGATGGGCAGGTTGCGCTTGGAGTTCTTGATTTCGGGCGCGATGCCCGCCGCGGCGGTCCAGCCGTCGAACGCGAAGGCGACGGGCGCCGCCGCGATAATCCAGCCGGCTCCGGCGGCCGGCGCTTGCTGGATGCCTTCGGCCAGGTAGCTCGCGGGGTCGGCGAACAGGATGCCGATGATGCCCACGACGATGAGCGGCAGCACCTTGAATAACGTGGTGGCGTTGGCGAACCAGCCGCCCAGTCGCGGCCAGCAGACGTTCCATACGAAGCAGGCCAGCAGGAAGGCCAGGCCGATGGCCATCTGCGTCCAGAATCCGCCCGGCAGCCCGAAGGCCATGCAGGCGTACACGCCCACGACCCAGCAGATGATGCCGGTCACGATGGGCAGGTAGACGAAGGTGAAGTTCCAGCCGATGAAGGTGAGGCGGTGCGGGCCCAGGAACTGCTCGGCATAGGCGATGGGGCCGCCGGCGCCCGCGGTCTGCGACGCGAAGCGGGCGAGCGTGAGGCCGCCGAAGACGATGGTGGTGGCGGCGAGCAGGAACATGGCGACGCCGAGCGCGACGTTGCCGCCGGTGGCGATGAGGATGTTATCGCTCTTGAAGAAGATGCCCGATCCGATGGAGATGCCCACGATGAGGCTGAGCGCGGTGGCAAGCGAATAACGCTCGACATGCGCGCCGTGGATGTGCTCGGTGCCGACGGGTCGTGCGGGCGCGCCCGCATCCGTGCGTTGCGTTTCTCGATTCATGAGGCCGGGGCTACCTTATGCGTCCTTGGTGGCGACACCCAGAATCGTGCAGGCGATGCTCACGATGATGGATCCGGCGAGTGCCGAGAAGAAGCCGGAGATGGCGATACCCGATCCCAGCAGGTTCACAGAAAGCCAGCTGGCGAGCTCGAGCATGAAGCTGTTGATGACCAGCTGGAAGATGCCCAGCGTGAGGATGGTGAGGGGGAATGAGATAAACGTGAGCAGCGGCTTGATGAGCGAGTTCACGAATCCCAGGA